>CAMLER010000085.1 GCA_946478915.1 uncultured Chryseolinea sp. | reverse complement strand
TCACAACATGACCACTTACATCGGTAAGTCGATATCGTCTGCCCTGGTGTTTATAGATTAGTTTTTCGTGATCATATCCAAATAAGCTGAGAACCGTTGCCTGAAAATCATGTACGTGGACAGGGTCCTTCACAATATTGTATCCTAGTTCATCCGTTTCGCCATATACGATTCCCGGTTTGATACCTCCTCCAGCCATCCAGATAGAGAAGCATCTGGGATGATGATCACGTCCGTAATTTTCGGATTTGAATGCACCCTGGCAATAGTTAGTTCTTCCAAATTCCCCGCCCCAGATCACAAGTGTCTCATCGAGCATCCCTCGATTTTTCAAATCCTGAACTAAAGCTGCAGAGGCTTGATCAACATTCTTTGTAAAGTTTCTTGTCCGGTCGGGTAAGTCGGAGTGCGCATCCCAACCCATGTGATAGAGTTGAATGAAACGGACACCCCGCTCAGACAGCCTTCTTGCCAAGAGGCAGTTCGCCGCATAGGTACCGGGTTGTAAGGAATCAGCGCCGTACAATTTAAATGAGCTTTCGGGTTCATCTGAAAAATCCATGACATCCGGCACGGAAGTCTGCATCCGGTAGGCCATCTCATATTGTGCGATGCGCGCCGTGATTTCCGGATCGCCAAATTCTGCCTCTTGCATGCGGTTCAGGGATGCGACGTGCTCCAGCATTTTCTTTCTGCTCTGTTTGTCAGTCCCCGCAGGATTTTGCAGGTATAAAACAGGGTCTGCCCCGGATTGTAAGTGCACTCCCTGATGGATCGAATCCAGAAAACCATTTCCCCAGTTGCGAGATGCAAGTGGCTGGATGTCTCCCTTACCGCGCGACAACAAAACACAGAATGCGGGAAGATTTTTATTCTCGCTGCCCAGCCCGTAGCTAAGCCATGATCCCATGGCAGGTCTGCCGGGCTGCTGGTTACCTGTTTGCACGAACGACACTGCCGGATCGTGATTGATAGCTTCCGTATACATACTTCGAATAATGCAGATATCATCAACAATTTTCGAAGTAAATGGAAGCAGTTCACCCAACCATGTCCCATTGCTGCCGTGCTGCTGGAAATTTGTGAATGAAGGCATAAGCGGAAATGACTTTTGATTCGCAGTCATGCCCGTTAATCTTTGTCCGTTGCGCACTGAAGGGGGAAGCTCCTGGCCCTGCATTTTCAGAAGCATAGGCTTGTAATCGAATAGCTCCAGTTGGGATGGAGCTCCGCTTTGAAAAAGGTAAATGACTCTTTTGGCTTTAGGAGCAAAGTGTGTTACGCCAGCAGGCAAAGCTTCATCATCGTTTTTCCCGCCAAACATATCAGGAATAAGTAACGAGCCTAAGGCCAGGCTGCCAATCCCAACGCTTGCGCTACTGAGAAACGTTCGACGGTTGATGTTTAGCGAGTGCTTTACGAATTCGTTTTCCATAATTTCTTACGATTTACTGATCGCTTCATCCAAATTATAAATAATGGTAGCCACGTGCATCATTGCAGCGCACTGTATTTGATCGATTGACTTGTTCTGCGGGTATTCGCCCACCATTAAGAATTGTTCTGCCGCCGCAGGATCTGCAACATAGCGATCATATTCTTCCTGATATGCCTTTAATAAAACGTCGATTTCGCTTTGCTCTGGCTGTCGACTTATTATTCTTCGGAAAGCGGTGGTGACTTTCTCTTCCAGCGACAACTCCTCTGCTTCCACTAATCTTGTGCCCAGTACTCTTGCTGCCTCCAACATCTGCGGATCGTTCAAGAGGTTCAACGCCTGAAGTGGTGTGCTCGTTCTAACCCTTCGCACTTCACAAAATTCTTTTAATGGCGCGTCGAATATCAGCATTGAAGGCGGCGGAATTGTTTTGCGCCAATACGTGTAGAGACTTCGCCGATATAATTTTTCTCCTTTGTCAGCGATATATTCGGTTTCGCCGCGCCCTTTGATGCCAACTGAGATTGCTTCCCATAGCCCCTCCGGTTGATAAGGTTTTACGCTCGGACCACCCAGCTCCTGATGTAAAAGACCGCTTGAGAACAGCATGTTGTCTCTGATCATTTCAGAGCTTAACCGATAGCGCGAGCTTCGTGCTAACCAGACATTCTCCGGATCTTCCTCCTGAAGTCTTTCGGTTGTTGCGGAGGACTGGCGATAGGTTGCCGACATCACCATCATCTTCAACATACCTTTTATATCCCAGCCCTTTTCTCTAAACTCCACAGCAAGATAATCCAGCAGTTCGGGATGTGAGGGCAGGCTTCCTTGATTACCAAAATCATCAGAAGTTGCTACGATACCTCTTCCAAAAATTTCCTGCCACAAACGATTCACGATTACCCGGGATGCAAGTGGATTTTCAGGGCTGAAAAGCCATTTGGCAAGCCCCAGTCGATTACGTTCAAACTCATCTGGATAGGGCATAATTGTGGTCGGAGCACTTGGTGAAACTTCAATATCCGTAGGTTCGTCATACTGACCGCGATTAAGAACGAATGTTTTCCGGGGCTGTTGATCGCTCATTACCATTACCTTTACGGTGTCCTTCGCGCCAATAGTCTTACCGTTGATGAAGTTTAAGATGCCTTCGAGATCTGTCTGTGTTATGGCAATATTTGGTTTTGGCAGTTCTCCGTAATTGATCAAACCTTTTTCATTGGCCTGGTTGAAAAAGGCAAAAGTCGAAAAGAAATCCTTTTGAGATACGGGGTCATATTTGTGATCGTGGCAACGGCTGCATTCAAGACTTATTCCGAGAAACGCCTTACCGAATGTATTGGTCCTGTCAGCCACATACTCCGTGCGGTATTCCTCCGGTATCGCACCACCTTCCTGGGTTATTTTATGATTGCGGTTGAAACCGGTCGCAAGGATCTGTTCACGGGTAGCATTGGGAAGCAAGTCACCGGCCAACTGCCAGGTTACAAACTTGTCATACGGAAGATTCTGATTAAAGGCATGTATTACCCAATCACGCCACGGCCACATTACGCGAGGAAGATCATCCTGGTATCCGTGTGTATCACCATATCGACTCACATCCAGCCAATAGTTTGCCCATCGTTCACCATAGGAGGAAGAGGCAAGCAATTGGTCGACAACTTTTTCATATGCATCCGGTGAGTCATTTTTTAGGAATTCATCTACCTGGTTGAGTGTTGGGGGAAGGCCGGTCAGGTCAAAGCTCACGCGGCGGATCAAGCGTTCTTTATCTGCGGGCAGGCTAGGTTCAAGACCCACCTCGCGAAGTTTTGCACGAATAAAATGATCAATCTCGTTGTTGCATCCTTCTCCGCCATTGGGGACTTCCGGTTTCGCAGGAGGTGTAAATGCCCAATGCTGCTTATATTCGGCACCTTGCTCGATCCATTTCTTTAGTGTATTCTTTTCCTCATCGGTTAGAATAAGGTTGGATTCGGGTGGTGGCATTTGATACAGAGCATCCTCCGAAAAAATCCTTTTTATTAAAATACTTTCCTCAACATTGCCTTTCACTATCGCATAATGATTGGGATCTGAGCTCAACGCTTTAAATGCACCTTCTTCGTTGTCCAGCCTCAGGCCTGCCTGCCGTTTTTTTGCATCTGGTCCATGACAAGCAAAGCACTTATCAGAGAGAATGGGCTTCACGTGGAAGTTAAAATCTACTTTCCCTTTTGCGGCGCGCAGTCCCATTTGGCTCGGATTGTCACGGCACGACTGCAAGCCCACAAAGAGCATCAAGGAAAAGGCAAAAGCGGAGGTATGCTTCATAGGACTACCAATTTAATAAAAATCCGCATGTATCGGGTTGAAAGATGAGGCTTTCCATCAGGCATGTCAGCTTCCTATTATTCCTTAAGAGGTTGCAACAACATTACCAGACTTTGCAATAGAAGTCCTACTCGATCTATGCTGCGAACGCCAATTTTGCCGCCGAAAGGCAAAGGTTGTCTTTAATTCAAAATCTTAAACAACAAAAAACTATGAAAAAAGTAGTCATTCTTAGTCTGGCTTTCTATCAAAGAATTAAAAGGAAAATGAAATTCGTAACAATGATCGCGGCTCTTGTTGCCGTTGCAATAAGCTGTGATGACTTTCCGCACAAATCACCGCACGGAGAAGGCCCCGGCAGTCTGAATCTGGTAAAGAAATATCCTGCAGACGTTGCAGTCCAATGGATCAATATGCAGCAACGCCTTATCAAAACGACACCCGGATTTGATCCATTAGTGGCCAGCCGTTCTTTTGCTTACTCAGGACTCGCACTTTATGAGTCTGTATTAAAAGGGATGCCTGGCTATCGTTCAGTGGTTTCTCCCCGGATGGGAACAAACATTAATAACATTCCCGACAAACAGCACATCCATTGGGCGGCAAGCGCCAATGCTGCGATGGCTTGTATCCTGAAAAATCTGTTTGGTAACACATCCCAAGCAAATCAAGCGGCGATTGATTCGTTGGAAGCCGCTCTCCATTCGGTATTTCAATCACAGTCAAACGCACAAATCGTTGGACAATCCGCAGACTATGGCAGAAACATTGCCACCAAAATTTTCGAATGGTCCAAAACGGATGGCGGTCACGAGGCATATCTTAAAGCAACAAGCGATACATATGTTCCGCCTACAGGACCGGGGAAATGGATTCCAACCTCGCCGGCAAATCCGAAACCAATCAGGCCTTATTGGGGAGATAATCGTTCATTCGTTGACAATAGCGCTAATGCAACTTTGCCGCCACCTCCCCCAGCGTACTCCGAAGAAAACGGATCTGTTTTTTACAACATGGCAAAAGAGCTTTATGATATTTCGCTTACGCTTACGGAGGATCAAATCAAGATTGCAAAGCATTGGGCTGACCTTCCGGGAAATTATGGGACACCAGGGCACTATACGCATATAGCCACTCAGTTGATTACAAAAAATAACTATAAGCTGGATAACGCAGTCTTGGTATATGCCAAGCACGGCATTGCTATGAATGAGGCCTTGATTTGTGTCTTCAAAGCGAAATACACTTACAACCTTATCAGGCCGATTTCCTATATAAGAAACGTATTGGGCCATGCCGAATGGAATACTGTGGTCGGTACTCCTCCTCATCCCGAATACCCTTCTGCACACTCTGTGATCGGTGGAGCTTCCTCAACTGTCCTTGCCAGTTTCTTCGGACAAAATCACTCTTTTGTTGATCGAACTCATGAGAATCTTTATGGTTCGCGAACCTATAGCAGCCCAAAGGCATATGCAGAAGAAGCTGGACTCTCTCGCGTGTTGGGAGGAATACACTATAAGCTGTCGGCTGAGATCGGATTGGCGCAAGGTGAAAAGGTCGGAAGACTGATTATCAATGTTCCGTTTAAAGGGCACGGGAATAATTGATGCTCCCTGTTTTTGATTCTGTAGAGTTTTAAAAAAGGTATAAGTTATATGAGGTATAGGGTATAAGGGCGCACGGCTGATAAGGATGGAAGGCTTTCCACTATTGGGAAGAGTAGTACAAATTCTTGTGATGTCTTGCGTCTTTGTGTCCTTGCTGTTAACTAATTTCGTTATGAAACGATAGCGACACAAATTTTCCAGCATTTGGAACAATTATACCACTTCTTTTTATGGCGGCATTGCACATTTGGAAAGGAGCACCAACTTAAACACCTGTACACTTAAACACCTAAACACCTAAACACTTAAACACATAAAGAAGCTTCCCGTATTAATGTAAGCAAATATGAAAACCGCCTGTCTCGTCGCCTTCCTGATCTTGATCACTACCGCTGGCGAAGCTTTAGCTCAAAAGTTGGAGTTTACTCGTATACCTCCACCAACAGGCTTGCATCCGGGAACAGTTTCAGGCGTGCAGGATCTGAATGGGTATATGTGGATTGGTACCTATCAGTCCGCACTAAGGCGTTACGATGGCTACAAGTACAAACTCTACACGAATGATCCGCAGAACCCAAATTCAATGGGAGGCAACTGGATGGAGTCGTTGTATGCCGACAGCAAGGGATTTATCTGGATCGGCACGTTGGGGCAGGGGCTTGACAGACTGGATCCGTCGACTGGGACCTTTGTTCATTACCGTTATGACCCAAAAAATCAGAATAGCCTCAGCAATGATACGGTAAGAAGTATTATTGAAGACCGCGAGGGAATGCTCTGGGTGGGAACTCAAAACGGACTTAATCACTTCAATCCGCAGACCGGTGAATTCAGACGCTATTTTCATCAACTCGATGACCCCTATAGCCTCAGTTGTAATCGCGTAATGAAAATTTATGAAGACCGGCAGGGTACCATTTGGATCGGAACTGGAAGCGTATGGGATGGACAGGGTGGTGAGACGGACGAAGGCGGATTAAATCGTCTTGATAAGGACACGGGGAGATTCTACCGATATCTGCACGATCCTGGTAATGATCAGTCTCTTATTGACAACAAAGTAAAAGCAATTTACGAAGACAGTCGCGGTACATTTTGGGTAGGGACTGCCGGAGACGGCTTACATACAATGGACCGGGTACACGGAACATTCCAACGTCATTTGCACGATCCGTCAAACCCAAAGAAATTAAGTCGTCCCCCCCAGAAAAAAATCCGCCCGCATGCCGATGATCATATCACATTTTTTATTGAGGACGCCACCGGGCACATCTGGATTGGAACTTTTGGAAATGGTCTGAACAGGTTTGATCCGAGGACGCGAGAAGTCACACACTACCCTAATTTCAAGGATCCCGAATCAGGCCTGGAAATGGAAGTTCCCTGGTGGGCATGTGTAACGCGGGATGGAATGTTGTGGATCGGATATTGGCGGGGATTGTATAGAGTTGATCCATTGCCAAAAAATATACCATACTTCTCAACAGGGAATCCGGTTACACAAATTCTAACGGATAGGACAGGCACACTGTGGTATGGTTCTGACGAAGGACTTGTTCGAAAAGATTTGGCCACTTTAACAGAACAGCACTTTTTTCATGAAGAAGGAAATCGCAGGACCCTGAGCAATAATCGAATCGCAGCTTTGTTTCAGGACAAGCGTGGTAGGATCTGGATTGGGACAGGCAAGGGGCTGAATAAGTACGATCCAAAAACCAACACAATTGAATTAGAGAGATTCAATTTGGAAGGTGACAGTACATTGATAAAGAATGGCATAGGCGCTATTCATGAAGATCGCCAGGGATCTTTTTGGTTTGGTATTATTTCAGAGGGTGCAGGTGTTATCCGAAAGGACCCTAAATCCGGTAAACTCGTTCGCTATCCACACATTCCCAACGACAGCAGCAGTTTCAGCATCGGTGAAGTGTATCGTATTTTTGAGGACAAAGCCGGAACGATTTGGATTGGAACACGCGGTGGTGGACTTAACCAGTTCATACCGGAGACAGGAAATTTTAAGCATTTTCTTTCCGGAGCCAACATTCACAATTTTTGGCAGGATTCGGAAGGAATATTGTGGATAGGTACTTCCACTGGCCTTTACAAAAGCAACGTTCAGCTAAATGCTTTCACCCGTTTTACAGGCGTAAATGGTGAACTGCCCGACAACATGGTGGTCAATGGCGTAGTTGAAGATGATCAAAAGTCGTTATGGGTAAATGCCTCCATTGGAATTTGCCGGATAAATCCGGAACGCGACGAAGTTCTGATCTTCAGCCGTTATAATGATCCGATCTTTTATAACGGTACAGGTAGTCACAAAGGGAAGAACGGCGAGATATTTTTTGGCGGAGGAAGCGGCTATTTTGCCATTGTTCCTTCCCGGATGAAGGGAAATTCAAAGCCACCGCAAATTGCATTATCTGATTTCAGGATCGCTGATAAACCGGTAGTTGCCGGAGCCGGTCAAAGCCCATTGAAAGTTCCTTTGTCTTCAACTACGGAGATTCGCCTGAACTATAATCAGAATGTCTTCTCATTCGATTTTGCGGGCATTCATTATAGAAGCCCCAAGGATAACCAACATCTGTTCATGATGGAAAATCTTGACAATACCTGGCGGAAGGCGGGCGAGGAGAAGACGGCATATTACTATAACGTTCCGCCAGGCGAATATATGTTCAGAGTGAAGGCTGCCAATAGCGACGGCATGTGGTCGGAGCGTTCAGTTACGATAATCGTGGAGCCGCCCTGGTGGTCAACGGTGTGGGCATACGCTTCTTATGCTGTTTTTTTTGTCGCGTCCTTGTACGGAGGATTGAGATACCTCCAAAAACTGGAGCAGAGGAAGAATGAGCAAAAAGTGAAGCAAATGAGAGCAGAGCAAATTCTGGAAATGGACAGGCTTAAATCAAGATTCTTCGCGAATATCTCTCACGAGTTTCGAACACCGCTCACTTTGATACTTAGTCCTTTAGAAAAGTTATTGGCTGACCAATCGGAAAACAGCCGACGAAAGGGTCTTTACGAGGCGATGCAACGCAATGCCCGTCGTTTGCTTTACCTCGTCAATCAATTGCTTGACCTTTCCAAGCTTGAAGCTCGAAGGATGAAACTTGATGTGCACCCCGGAGATATCATCGAGTTTATGCGAAAGATCACCGCTTCGTTTGCATCTCTTGCCGAGGCGCGGAAAATAAACTTTCAGGTGCAATCACCAGCGGGAACGCTGTGGACCTATTTTGACGAAGACAAGCTTGAGAAGGTGCTGAATAACCTGCTTTCAAATGCATTTAAATTTACACCTCCTTCGGGAGAAGTCACTATTTCGCTTCGATTGAAGATGCCTCCGATTAGTAATTCCCATCCGGATCAAACGAATGTACAAACAGAATTTTCTGTTCGCGATAGCGGACCCGGTATCCCTGCAGAACAAATTGATCGGATATTCGACCGATTCTATCAGGTCGACAATTCGCTTACCCGAGAGCAGGAGGGAAGCGGTATCGGGCTGGCGCTCACACGTGAATTGGTTGAATTGCATCAGGGATCAATTAGTGTTTATAGCGAAGTAGGAAAGGGAACCCAATTCGTAGTGTTATTACCACTTGAATTGGTCCATTCAAATAACCTGGACGCTCAGAAAAATGGCGCCGCCAGCCGGTTCGAAATACCTCCTGGGGTACACGCAGAAGGAGCATCAAACTACACAGCACAGTCGTCAGCAGCTGTTGAAACGGAAGCAGATACAAATGTGTCGATACCATTAGTATTGATAGTCGAGGATAATGAAGATTTGCGTTACTTCCTCCGACAATGCCTGGCCGAGGAAACTAACTTTTCGTATCGTGTCATCGAAGCGGCAAATGGCCAGGACGGTTATGAGATTGCTATCGCACAAATTCCCGATCTGATCATCAGCGACATCATGATGCCGAAGATCGATGGGATGCAGCTTTGTCACATGCTAAAGAAGGATAAAAGGACTGATCACATCCCGATCATTCTTCTCACCGCTAAGGCAAGCGGAGAAAGTAAAATTGAAGGGCTTGAAACGGGTGCCGACGATTACCTTACGAAACCCTTCCAGGAGCATGAGTTGCTGGCTCGTGTCAAAAATCTTATAGAGGGTCGACGGAAATTGAGGGAGCGATTCAGCCGTGAAGTTACGTTGCAGCCTGCATCCATTCCCATGACATCTATGGATGAGAAACTGCTGCAGCATGTAATGAAGATTATGGAAGAGCACATGAGTGATTCCAATTTTGGCGTTGAGGCTTTCGGTCGCGAAGCGGGTATGAGCCGCACGCAATTACATCGCAAACTTAAGGCGCTGACAGATCAATCGCCGGGCGATTTTATCCGTATGATGCGCCTCAAGCGTGCAGCTGAACTTCTCAACAACCACGTCGGCAGCATTGCCGAAGTGGCATTCATGGTCGGATTTACTGATCCGTCTTACTTCACAAAGTGCTTTCAAAAGCAATTCGGCCGAACACCCTCTGAATATATCCTACAGAATTAGATTCAATCACGTAGGCCGCTTCAATTCCAACCACCTCCAAGAGCCTGGTAAATATTCACTTTTGCGGAGAGTTGTTCTTTTCTGGTTTCAACAAGTTCAAATTTCGATTCCAGTGCATCGCGCTGGGTAAGCAGTACCTCCATGTACTCAGCACGGGCCGATCGAAAGAGGTTGTTGGAAATGGTTATCGACTCCGTCAGAGCCTGGACTTCCAGATCTTTCAATCGATAACTTTTCTGCAAATTGTCAACGTTCGACAACTGTGTGGCTACCTCAACGAATGCGTTAAGTATTGTTTGTTCATATTCATATACCGCCTGGATTTGCCGTGCATTCGCACCGTAATATGATGCCTTGATTGCGTTTCTGTTTATAAGTGGTGCCGTCAGGTCTCCAGCAATAGAGTAGAAGATCGATTCGGGGGTCTTTATCAGGTGACTTGGGTCAAAAGCCCTAAAGCCGATACCTGCAAAGATACCCAATCCGGGATAGAAATTCGCCTTCGCCACTTTGACGTCCAGCTTAGCGGCCTCGAGCTCCAATTCTGCTTTTCTGATATCGGGTCTGTTCTCCAACAATTGCGTTGGAATTCCAGCTTGAAAAATATCAGGAAAATCTTTATTGAAATTTTGAGGATCGCGTTCAATATGTTTTGGATAACGACCGATCAGAAAATTGATTCGGTTCTCCGTCTCAATGATTTTTTGTTGGGCATAGTAAAGTTTACTTTGATTTTTCAGAACCTCTGCTTCAAATTTCCGAACAGCAAGTTCTGTAACCCTTGCAGCACTTTTCTGCAGTCTTACAATCTCCAAAGCATTTTGCTGAATTTGAATATTGCGCTGTAGGATCTCCAGTTGTGTATCAAAGGCGAGAAGTTCGTAATACGAATTCGCAATTTCCGCTACCAAGCGTGTTACCATAAAATTCTTCCCTTCAACACTGGACAAATACCTTAACATCGCCGCATTTTTTGCATTCCGAAGCTTGTGCCAAATGTCCACTTCCCAGGAAGCGAAAGCGCCTAGAACATAATCCTGCAAAGGATCCGGCATTTCCTTCCCAGGCTCGTATTCCGTTGTCGCATCGGTAACACCCTGGTGAGTAAACCTTCCGACCTTCTCAACGCCTGCACCCCCTTTGATATCAACATAGGGCAAATATTCACCCTTGCGGGCGCGCACTTCGTTCCTGGCAATTTCAATTTCCTGAAGTGTAATATTTAATTCCTGATTGTTTCTAAGTGCTGTGTCAATCAAAGCGGTCAGGTATGGATCGTCAAAAAAATGGCGCCAGCTTACCTTAGCGATGTTACTGGTATCTGTTGAATTGTTGAAGGAAAGCGGGACGGTCCTGCTTTCGGTTCGCTGTGTAACGGTTGGGGCACATGCCGAGATAACACAGGCAACAAATGTGCCCCACAAAAAAGTATTTAATATCCTAGACATTTCCTTGTAGTTCTTTTAGTTCGTCTTCTGTTTCTTCATCAGGTGCAAATTCTTCGCTCAGCGGGTTTTCGCTTTCATCCTTTATGAGTGAGCGATTCTCTATAAACTTGCCTGACATATAGTACAAGCCGGGCACGACCACAACGCCGAAAATTGTACCGAGGAGCATTCCTCCCAGTGATGAACCGCCAATTGTTCTGTTGCCAATTGCGCCAGGTCCTGCAGCAAACACCAACGGAATTAAGCCTGCGATAAATGCGAAAGACGTCATCAGAATGGGTCGAAACCTTACCTTGGCTCCATCGATAGCAGCATCTACGACAGACATTCCCTGCTGGTGTTTCTGGACTGCGAACTCCACGATAAGAATAGCGTTCTTACCCAACAATCCCACCAGCATTACAAGTCCGACCTGCGCATAAATATCATTGGAAAGTCCCATCACTTTAAGCAAAAGAAATGAACCAAATACGCCTGCGGGAAGTGAAAGACTTACGGCGAGTGGCTGGA
>CAMLER010000084.1 GCA_946478915.1 uncultured Chryseolinea sp. | reverse complement strand
ACCGCCCTGCAATCCGAACCCACGCAGGTAATCACTTCGTTTTTCATTGATATTTCTGAACCGCGGAATATAGAGGCCGGTAGGTCGCCGGCCTGTATAGTACATATCCTCAAAGCCCTCGATGACAGCCGAAGCACCGGCTTGTTTGTGATGATCCATCAGGTTGCGGCCCACTTGATCGCTTCCATTCCCTAAGCCATTGGGGAACCGCCCTGATATTGAATTCAATAAAATAAATGTAGTTGCTACCGTGGCGGCGTTCAAAAAAATGATCCGTGAATAAAACTCCAACACTTCGTTTGTTTCTGTGTCGATAATCTCGACACCGGTAGCCCTGGATTTTTGTTCATCGTACAAAACTCTGTTCACTAACGAGTGAGGTCGAAGCGTTAAGTTGCCTGTAGCGAAAGCCGCAGGCAGTGTACTCGCGTTAGTACTAAAATACGCGCCGTAAGGACACCCACGGTGACATAGATTTCTTGCCTGGCATTGTCCTCTTCCTTTAACCGGTTGGGTAAGATTGGCCGTACGTCCAATGGTGACTCTTCTGTCAGGGAATTTTTTTTCCAGTGCGGCTTTAAAATCCCTTTCGACACAGTTCATTTCCATCGGCGGAAGAAACTTCCCATCAGGAAGGTGCGGAATGCCCTCAGCCTGCCCACTTACGCCGATAAACGATTCAACGTAGTCATACCAGGGTGCGATGTCTTTATACCGTATGGGCCAATCCACACCATGACCATCACGTGCATTCGCACTAAAGTCCAGATCACTCCATCTATAGCTCATGCGAGCCCACAGCACGGACCTACCTCCCACGATATCGCCTCGAATCCAGTCGAACCGCTTTTTTTCAGTGTATGGATTTTCGACATCATTAATATAGAATTCCTTATTATCGCCGCGGTAGCTGTAATGCCGTTGTTGGATATACCCACGCTCACGGTCTTCCTGTGTGAGCCGCATGGCATTTGAAAATTCCCAGGGATCCTTGGTGGCAGTAGGATAATTCGGATGCTGCAAGGGTTTCCCGCGCTCAAGCATCAATACTTTTAATCCTTTTTCACAAAGTTCTTTAGCTGCCCATCCGCCGCTTATTCCGGATACAACAATAATGACATCGTAAGTATGCCCTTCTTTTCCATTTTGATTTAAGTTCATATTCCTTCCTCAGCCTCAAAATGTTAATTATTGCCAACTAATGAAAGCGAAATTTTTTATTTAAGCCTTCCGATTGGCGGTATGCGTATTGTGCATCAATCGTACTCCCTTAGCGCGGGTTTGCCTCAACTTTGTCAGTTTGTCGTACCGACAAATACGAATTTCGGCACTTTCATCGATGTGGTTTTGACAGCGCATTCTTTTACAACCGATTGAGATTGAGCCCGGATATGATATCAAGAGTTTCTGATAATTAATATCCCGAAACTGTCGATCATTCCGATCTGTGTTTTATTTTTGCGCAATTTTGTTCACCCCACTCCACTAAAAAATGCCTAGAGACAGAAGTATTCGTTCAGTACTTATCATTGGTAGCGGTCCAATAATCATCGGACAAGCTTGCGAATTTGACTATGCCGGTTCGCAGGCGTCCCGTTCGTTGCGCGAAGAGGGTATCGAAGTGGTATTGATCAATTCGAACCCGGCCACGATCATGACCGACAAGGTGACTGCAGATCATGTCTACCTTAAACCACTCACTAAAAAATCCATTCGCGAAATTCTGGAGAAACATCATATCGATGCTGTACTTCCTACCATGGGGGGCCAGACTGCGCTCAATCTCTGTATTGATTGTGAAAAAGCGGGAATCTGGCAGCATTTCGGAGTCCGAATCATTGGGGTGGATATCCACGCAATTGAAACTACCGAAGACCGGGAGAAATTTCGTCTGAAGATGATTGAGCTCGGTGTTGGTGTTTGTAAAGGAGGCACCGCAACATCTTTTCTGTTAGGAAAAGAGATAGCGCAGGAAATCGGTTTCCCGCTGGTTATTCGGCCATCCTATACGTTAGGAGGCACCGGCGGCGCATTTGTCAATCGTCATGAAGATTTTGATGATGCGTTGAACAATGGCTTACATGCTTCGCCGATCCACGAAGTACTGGTTGAGCAAAGCATCATGGGTTGGAAAGAGTACGAGCTTGAATTGCTACGCGATGCCGTGGGGAATGTGATCATTATCTGCTCCATCGAAAACTTCGACCCGATGGGGATCCATACGGGGGACTCAATAACCGTGGCTCCCGCGATGACACTACCCGACACTGTGTATCAAAGAATGCGCGACCTGGCCATAAAAATGATGAATGGTATCGGTCAATTTGCCGGTGGATGTAACGTTCAGTTCGCGCTCAACCCCGACAATGACGAAGATATCATTGGCATCGAAATTAATCCGCGTGTTTCCCGCTCATCAGCGCTGGCATCTAAAGCAACGGGATATCCTATTGCAAAAATTGCAGCTAAGCTGGCCATTGGTTACAACCTGGATGAGTTGAAGAATGCTATTACCGGAACGACTACCGCGTATTTTGAGCCTGCAATAGATTATGTGATAGTAAAAGTGCCGCGGTGGAACTTCGATAAATTCCAAGGGACCGATCGACGACTTGGTTTGCAGATGAAGTCCGTTGGCGAAGCAATGGGAATCGGTAGAAATTTTCAGGAAGCTCTTCAGAAAGCTTGTCAGTCACTCGAGATAAGAAGAAATGGATTGGGAGCTGATGGAAAAGAACTGACTAAACAAGATGAATTGTTGCACAGTCTGGAGCATCCGAGTTGGAACAGGGTGTTTCACATATACGACGCAATTAAGCTAGGCATACCGTTGAAGACGATCTCGAAGTTAACGCGGATCGATCGGTGGTTTTTGAAGCAGATTGAAGAACTTGTCGAGCTGGAAAAAGAGATAAGCAAGTATGAATTGAACACTATCACCGAGCCGCTCCTTAGAAAGGCCAAGGAGAAAGGATTCGCTGACAGGCAGATAGCCTACATGCTCGATTGCTACGAAAGCGAAGTGTTTAAGAAACGCAAGGAAATGGGAATCAATCGAGTCTTCAAGCTTGTGGATACCTGTTCAGCGGAATTTGAGGCAAAGACTCCATATTATTATTCAACCTTTGAATCGGAGAATGAATCCGTTTCTTCTCCCAATAAGAAAATTGTCGTCCTCGGCTCGGGTCCTAATCGCATCGGCCAGGGAATTGAATTCGACTATTCATGTGTACATGGTGTGCTTGCTGCAAAAGAATGTGGCTATGAAACGATCATGATCAATTGTAATCCTGAAACTGTCTCCACCGATTTTGATATTGCTGATAAGCTTTACTTCGAGCCTGTGTTCTGGGAGCATCTCTTTGACATCATTCAACATGAAAAACCGGAAGGTGTAATTGTACAACTCGGTGGCCAGACGGCGTTGAAGCTTGCCGAGAAGCTTCATAAATATGGAATTAAGATATTGGGAACATCCTTTCAGGCGCTCGATCTTGCGGAGGACCGTGGACGATTCTCCACTTTGCTTAAGGAACTGAGCATTCCATACCCGGAGTTTGGTGTTGCTGAAAACGCCGATGAAGCAATAGAAGTGTCAAAAACAATAGGCTTCCCGTTGCTTGTCCGACCGTCATATGTATTAGGTGGACAAAGCATGAAGATCGTTATCAATGAACAGGAGTTGGAGGATCATATTCTTGACATATGGAAGCATCTTCCCGAGAATAAGGTATTGCTGGATCATTTTCTTGATGGCGCTATAGAAGCTGAAGCAGATGCGATCTGCGATGGGAAAGATGTTTATATCATCGGAATCATGCAGCACATCGAACCTGCGGGAATTCATTCCGGGGATTCATATGCTGTACTTCCTCCCTACAACCTGGGTGATTTTGTGATTAAACAAATTGAGCATTATACCCATAAGATTGCGTTGGCTTTGGAGACTGTAGGCCTGATCAATATTCAGTTTGCGATCAAGAATGATAAGGTTTATATCATCGAAGCTAATCCAAGGGCATCGCGTACTGTCCCCTTTATTTGCAAGGCGTATGATGAGCCTTATGTCAATTATGCCACCAAAGTCATGCTGGGAGAGAAGAAGGTGAAAGATTTCACTTTCAATCCTACAAAAAAGGGTTATGCCATCAAGGAACCTGTGTTCTCATTTCACAAGTTTCCGGATGTAAACAAGGAATTAGGGCCAGAAATGAAGTCAACCGGAGAATCCATTTATTTTATCGATGACTTAATGGATGACTACTTCATGAAAATCTATTCCGAGAGGAATCTCTATTTGAGCAGGTAGGGACGTTTTCCGTTAGTCCTACTTTGTCAACTTGTGAATTGGGTATCGGTTGCTGTCAATTCGCTCAATAACTGCAGGGTCACGAAGACCACGAAGAAATCACGACGAACAGGACGCAGTTCTCACGTCGTACCCGTTGGGCCTTTGTGCGTCGTGACCCCGTATTTTATTAATCCTTTATTATGTCGATGGGTAAGCTGACAAGCAGGATTAATAGTTATCCGAGATCTTGGTCACGCACAATTTGCGCTCGAGCGTCAGTTCAATATTGAGTGTTCCTTATTCGATATTCGGTGTTCCCTTTGCCTTTCCCCCCGGCAACTGCCCTGAATCCGAAAATCGTCTTGTAATTCGGTTATTACCCGGCGAACCTATACCTTTGTTTTCCGGTTATTTACTAAATAAATGCCATGCTTAAGTTTCTTATCATCACCACACTGGTTTTGTATCTGATATATAAGGTCGGGTCGTTGTTTTTTAAAGCCGGTGCCGCATCGCAGCATCTGCGCAATCAACAGAGGAGAACCTTCGAGGGCGATGAAAAGAAAAATCGAAAGGGCAATTCCAAGCCAGGCGAGTACATCGACTACGAAGAGGTAAAGTAATCAGTTTTTTCCCATTTTAATTGTTGTAAGGTGAGCACCATTCACTTTCATAAATATCAGGCAACTGGCAATGATTTCGTTATTATTGATAATCGCGAAGCAAAATTGGCGTTGACCAGGGATCAAATTGCTGCGATCTGTCATCCAAAATTCGGAGTCGGCGCTGACGGATTGATGTTGATAGAAAATCATCCTTCATTAAGTTTTCACCTGGAATATTTTAACAGTGATGGATCTCAGAGCCTTTGTGGTAATGGTTGTCGCGCGGCCGTGCAATTCGCTTCACAACTTGGCCTGGTGAACGGCAGTGCAAAATTCACCGCATTTGATGGTCCGCACAGTGCAGAAATTCTTCCTGATAGAAATATTCGCCTGCAAATGGCCGATGTGTCAGAATGCCAGACACTGGGAGATGCTTACTTTCTCAACACAGGTTCACCACATTACGTGAAATTTGTCAAAGGACTAAGGGATTATCCGGTGTTTGAAGAGGGAAAGAAGATTCGCTACCAGGAACAGTTTCGGCCAGGCGGTACAAACGTAAATTTTGTTGAATTGCAGGACGGAAACTCAATTTTTGTACGGACTTATGAGCGTGGTGTAGAAAACGAAACACTATCCTGTGGAACAGGAATTACTGCTGCTGCGCTTGCTGCGTCGTTAAAAGGATTCAATTCACCGATTGCAATAAAAACTCTTGGGGGTGATCTAACTGTCGAATTCAAAAGCAGCCAGCCGGGCACTTTTCAGGAAATTTACTTGATTGGACCTGCCAAAATGGTCTTTACAGGCCAATTGGAACTTTAATTGCTCCTCCGTAATCCAAAAAACAATTTAACTTTGATCCCCATTAGGAAGCGTTCCCATTTATTCGTTTTGTTTAATTCAACTGCGGATCGGGCCAACACGGATAACGGATAGCGTTTAACGGATAACGAAACCATGCTGAAACTCATTGCCAAACTCTTCGGTACAAAATCTGAAAAAGATATAAAACGCATAATGCCCCTCGTTCAGCAGACGAAGCAAGAGGGAGATCGCCTAACTTCTATCAGTAACGATGAATTGCGTGCCGAAACAAGGAAAATACAGGAGCAACTTAATCAGGACCTGAAGGAAACTGACGACCGGCTGGAAGCTCTGCACAAAAATATTGCCGACGATCCTTCTCTGGAAATAAATGCAAAAGAGGCATTATTTCAACAGATCGATAAGCTTGAGGAGGAACGAAATAAAGTGCTTGAGAAGGCATTGATGAAGGTTTTGCCAAAGGCGTTCGCCATTGTAAGAGAAACTGCGCGGCGTTTCAAGGAAAATGAGTTTCTCGAAGTTACGGCCCAGGATTTTGACAGGGTAATGGCCACTACGCACGAAAATGTCATAATTGAAGGTGACATGGCGAAGTGGAAGAATCAATGGATGGCCGCAGGCAACCTGATCACCTGGGACATGGTCCACTATGAGGTTCAGATCATTGGTGGAATTGTGTTGCATGAGGGTAAGATCGCAGAAATGGCAACGGGTGAAGGAAAAACGCTTGTCGCTACTTTTCCTGCCTTCTTAAATGCGCTAGCCAAACGCGGCGTCCATCTTGTAACCGTGAACAACTATTTGTCCGTGCGCGACAGCGAATGGATGGCGCCAATCTTCCAGTTTCATGGGTTGACAGTCGATTGTATTGACAAGTACGAACCGAATTCTCTTGCGCGGATCAATGCATACAAAGCAGATATCACATATGGTACGAATAATGAATTCGGATTCGACTACCTCCGTGATAATATGACGCGCGACCCGCATGAGCTGGTTCAGCGATCACATCACTTCGCAATGGTAGATGAAGTCGACTCTGTTCTCATTGATGAGGCGCGTACGCCATTGATTATTTCGGGACCGGTGCCGCGTGGTAACGAGCACGAATTCTACGATCTCAAACCGCGGATTTTTAAACTGGTTGAGGCGCAGAAGAAACTGGTAAACGAATATTTGAATACAGCCAGAAAACTGATTGCCGAAGGCAATGAAAAGGATGGTGGTTTGAATCTGTTTCGGGCTCATCGTGCAATGCCAAAGCATAAGCCGCTTATTAAGTACCTCAGTGAAATGGGGATCAAAGCGATTCTCCAAAAGACTGAAAATTTTTATCTGGCGGATAACAAACGTAACATGCCAGAGGCGGACAAGCCGTTGTATTTTATCATAGATGAAAAAGATAATAGCGTCGACCTGACGGAAAAGGGAATTGATCTTATTACCGGGGAAGGCGAGGATCCCAACCTGTTTATTTTGCCTGAGATCGGTACTGAACTGAGCAAATTAGAAAGAGATGATACGCTCGATGATGCGGGCAAATTTCACAAGAAGGAAGAGATCATTCGCGATTACCAGGTGAAATCGCAGCGCATCCACAGTGTAAACCAACTGCTGAAGGCATATACCCTTTTTGAAAAAGATACAGAGTATATCATTGTTGATGGCAAAGTAAAAATTGTTGACGAGCAGACAGGTCGTGTGATGGAAGGACGTCGTTATTCCGATGGATTGCACCAGGCAATTGAGGCGAAGGAGAACGTGAAGGTCGAAGACGCGACACAAACCTACGCGACAATTACGCTGCAAAATTACTTCCGAATGTACCATAAACTTGCAGGGATGACGGGTACAGCAGAAACAGAAGCGGGCGAATTCTGGGATATCTATAAATTGGATGTTGTTACAATTCCGACCAACAGGCCGGCGATTAGGAAAGACTACGATGATCTGGTGTACAAGACCATGCGTGAGAAATTCAATGCGGTCATCGACGAGATTGTTAAACTTACGCAGGCGGGCAGACCCGTGCTGGTTGGGACAACATCGGTGGAAATTTCCGAGTTGGTGAGCCGGATGTTACAGATCCGGAAAATCAAACACCAGGTGTTGAACGCAAAGCAACACCAACGGGAAGCGGAAGTCGTTGCTGAAGCGGGGAAACCAGGAACTGTTACCATTGCGACGAACATGGCGGGCCGCGGTACTGACATTAAGCTTACGCCAGAATCGCGTGCAGCCGGGGGGTTGGCGATTATCGGTACTGAGCGGCACGAATCACGTCGGGTTGACCGTCAGTTGCGTGGCCGCTCGGGACGCCAGGGGGATCCGGGTACATCGCACTTTTATGTGTCGCTTGAAGACAACCTGATGCGTTTGTTCATGCCCGAACGCATAGCACGTATTATGGATAAGCTGGGGTTGAAAGAGGGTGAAGTAATTCAGCATTCGATGGTAACCAACTCTATTGAAAGGGCACAAAAGAAGGTAGAAGAAAACAACTTCGGAATACGAAAACGCTTGCTGGAATACGATAACGTTATGAATTCCCAGCGGGAGGTAATCTACAAACGAAGAAGGAATGCGTTATTTGGCGAGAGACTTGAGCTCGATATTCTCACAATGTTGTTTGATACGTGCGAAGACATGGTGATCAATGCGAAGAATGCCAGTGATTATGAGAGTCTGCGGTTAAATGCATTGAGCACGCTGGGTTTGGATTATGAGATCACTAAAGAAACATTCGACAGCCAGGATCAACCGAAACTAGCGGACGATCTTTATAACAAAGCGTTAGACCATTATCATAGAAAAAACAAAATGGTGGCCGAGAAAGCGCTACCAATAGTGAGGGAAATCCACAAGACGCGCGGTTCGACAGTAGAGAATATCCTGGTTCCTTTTACCGATGGGCAAAAGCAAATCGGCGTTGCTGCCAACCTCGCAAAAGCAGTAAGTTCAAACAACGCAGAACTTATTAAGTCAATGGAAAAGATGATAGCACTTGCCATCATCGATCAACTTTGGAAAGAGCATTTGCGTGAGATGGATGATCTTAAGCAATCCGTACAAAATGCCGTCTACGAGCAAAAGGATCCATTGCTTATTTACAAGTTCGAAGGGTTTGAACTGTTCAAAAGATTTGTTGCCAAGGTAAACGAGGAAACAATTTCATTTTTACTAAAGGCGGATATACCTGTTCAACAACCGGAACAGGTACAGGAAGCCCGCGCTCACAGAAGTCGTGTTCGATTAAATGAACAGAAGGAGGAATCCCGCTCGTTGCTAAGCGGCGGAGAAAGATCCGCGCCTGCGCAAACAGCAAGACCGCCTCAGGAAAAAATTATGCCGGCGAAATCTGAAAAGGTCGCAGGTAGAAACGACCGTGTAAGTGTTCAATATCCGGATGGAAAAGTTTTGCGGGATGTGAAATACAAGAAAGTTGAGGAGGATATATTAAACAACAAGTGCATCATAATCAATTAGCATGAGCAGGATCCGTCTTTATCAATGTCTGTTGCTTGTCGTATGGCTGGTGGGTTGTGCGAGTCCGAAAAGTACTACGGTTTCGTCCACAGGTTCGGGGTATTCGGAAGATCTTTCGGTGTGGAGGCCCAAGACAGAAGTGGTGGAAACGGGGACGACGGCCACTACAACACCCGAGGCGGTCAAACAAACTAAATATGTCGAGCCTAAATATGCGGTGAACAAAAAGCTTGACACAGTTCTGGATAGCATAGACCGGTATAATATTTCCAAAGAAAATATTAACGGCTTTACAATTCAGATTTACTCAGGCCTAAAACGCGAAGATGCGCTAAATGCGAAAAAGAATTTGGCGTCATCATTGCCGCAGCTTGGGTCTGAAGTGGAATATTTACAACCCACTTTTAGGGTTAAAGTTGGTAAGTATTATACGCGCATAGATGCTCAACGGGATTATGTTGCGGTCAAGAAGTATTTCCCCACAGCAATTGTGATACCGGATAAAGTAGCTATACATTAATTTATCCAAGTCACCAAGATCTTTTTACATGAGTCTGCTCCACAAGATCAAATCGCTTTCATCCGCGTACAGTACCCATACCGTTTCCTTGCGGCGGCATTTACATGCGCATCCCGAACTTTCTTACCAGGAATTCCAGACAGTCAAGTTTGTTGCTGAGCAATTAAATTCCTTTGGAATAGAATCACGACCGATAGCAACAACAGGACTAATTGCTGAAATAAAAGGAAAGAATGCAGACAAGAAGATTATGGCGTTGCGTGCAGATATGGATGCCTTGCCAATCCTGGAGGAGAACGATGTTATTTATAAGTCGAAGAATACCGGGGTGATGCATGCATGCGGACATGATGTTCATACGTCATCCTTGCTGATGACCGCAAGGATATTGAACGAGATAAAGGACGATTTTGAAGGGACAGTTCGGCTGCTTTTTCAGCCGGGTGAAGAAAAAAATCCCGGAGGAGCGTCTTATATGATTAAGGAAGGTGCATTGGAAAATCCAAGACCGTCGTCGATTCTCGGCCAGCATGTTTTTCCATTGCTGCCCGCTGGAAAGGTTGGATTCAGGGAAGGCATGTATATGGCTAGCGCCGACGAGATCTATCTGAAAGTAATCGGGAAAGGCGGACATGGTGCGGCTCCTGATCTTGCGGTGGATCCAATCGTCATAGCCTCGCATATTATCATTGCATTGCAGCAGGTTATCAGTAGAAATGCTAATCCCAGACAACCAACGGTTTTGACTTTTGGGAATATCGTAGGACTTGGGGCAACGAATATCATTCCGAACGAAGTTAACATCGCTGGAACATTTCGTGCGATGAATGAGTCCTGGCGTGAGTCAGCGCTGTTGAAAATCAAGAAGATGGCTGAATCCATTGCCGAAGGAATGGGCGGGAGGTGCGAAGTAGACATTTCGAAGGGATATCCCTACCTGGAGAACAACCCCGAGCTTACACGCAGAATAAGAAGCGCTGCCATCGAATATGTCGGAAAGGAGAATGTGGTTGACATAGACATTACGTTGGGCGCGGAGGACTTTTCGTACTATTCTCAGATCGTTCCGGCATCCTTTTACAGGCTGGGAACCAACAACGTAGAGAAAGGTATAACCT
Organism: uncultured Chryseolinea sp.; assembly: GCA_946478915.1. Next base: position 1,166 of record CAMLER010000084.1, on the reverse strand, counting down.
CCTACGTACACACTCCGACTTTCGATATCGACGAAGATGCGCTATCCATTGGCCCGGGTTTGATGGCCTGGATGGCGATAGAGGAGTTGAATGTTAATAGTTAATTAATTAAAAGTTATCCGTTATCCGTTATCCGTTATCCGTTTCCTCACATCACTCCAAAATGATCTTCGCATATTTCGGATAACGTACCGCGTATTGGAGAGTGATAATCTCAGTTTTGCCCGGCTCAATCTGTTTACGCCACTTTAACATACCCGTTTCTTTGTCGTATTCCGCTTGTGAATCTTCCATCTTATCAATCGAGATCTCCTTATTATTTGCCAGAGGGATCTGATCTTCAATCACAATTGAGAGGTGCTGTGCTTTTTTATTTCGAACAGCAATCTCATAACCGATAAGCACCTTTTGATTGGATCCGATCACCTGCCGCGAAGTAAAATCCTTCTTTTTCTCGCGTGTAACCACCACGTTACCATCACGCCCCAGCGATAATGTTAGCGTATCCGACGTATTGCGTGTATCCAGGATAGATTTTCCAATGTATTTGTCTTCAAAAAAAAGATTTGCTTCACCTGCCAGGAAATTGTGCGCATCCCAGTTCAAAACCTTGGCGGTTAAGAATGCATCTGTATCCAATTTAGGAGCGCAATAATACTCATATAGGGCATCTAACTCGTACTCAACCATCGCAGTTGTGTTCACTTCACCATCAGATTTTACACTGAAAGGTTCATCCAACGTATACTCCACATTTATCTGCCGAATTACCGGAGTAGAAACAATGGTTTTTTTCATCCGAGGTTCCGTTTGTACACCTGGTATGCGTCCCGAAAGCGCATGAACAACTGAACTTGAACCTAAAATCTCCCTTTTCCTGTCAACGCCGTATGCAGTAACCACCACCTCCGACAATTGGGAAACATCTGGGGTCAGTTGAACATCTATTGTACTCCTCCCGTCAATAGGCTCCTCCACTGTAGCATAGCCAACGAATGAAAAGACTAAAGTCTGCGCGTCCGGTGTGAGGGGCATGGAATAGTATCCTGCAGCATCGGTTACCGTACCTATCGTAGTTCCCCTAATGATCACATTTACACCAGGCATACCGTTGTCTGTGTCATCAACAATGCGTCCTGTCACAAAATTATTTGAAGGTCCGACCG
>CAMLER010000083.1 GCA_946478915.1 uncultured Chryseolinea sp. | reverse complement strand
TTCCAAAATTGTAAACACCCAGATCGGGCATACTACCGCCGCCTTTCTCGTAGAAAAATGCGGACCAGTGGGGTCCAAGATGGCCGTAATGCGCATGAGCCGCTGCAATCTTACCCAGCTTACCTTCGTTTATCGCCTTTGCCATAAATGCAAATTGAGGACTATTGACTACTGCTGGAGCACCCCATACTCTTAGCTTTTTACTTTTGGCAAGGTCTAGGAGTTCGCGACCTTCCTTATAGGTATTAGCCAGAGGTTTCTCACTCCACACATGTCGTCCCGCCATTATCGCCTGTTTATTCAGACGCCCGTGTTCCTGCATGTCAGTGAGTGTTACCATGAGATCAAACTTGGCGCCTTTCAACATTTGGTCAATGTGCGGATAATGGTTAGGAATCTTGTATTTCTCTGCTGCTTGTTTTGCGCGCTCAGGCCGGATGTCGCAGCAGGAGACCAATTCAACGAAGGGGGATTTCGAAAGGTGTGGAAAGTACTGCCCCGAAACACTGCCACAACCAATCACTCCAACTTTGATCTTATTTGCAACCCCAAATTGTTTTGCATGCAGTGCCAGAGGAGACAATATTGAAGCAGCAGCCAGCGCAGATGTTCTGGCAATAAATTCTTTTCGTGAAATATTCATGGCGCCGTTTTTTAGAGTTTTAGAAATTATTTTTTTGGTTCGCTCAACCACACATTTGCACAATGGTGCGGAGCTTTCACAACCACCTTGGCAAAACTTGAATCGTTACGCAACACAAAAGTAAACCTTTCATCCTTAAGAAATACTTCTCCAGCCTTCTGATACTCATCCGATCTGCCCTGTTTAAAAAAATTTGTTCGTGTAAATAATATTTCAGCTTTCGCTGTATCCTCTATACTAAAGTTTTTCCATTGAAGATTTACAGTGTCACCATTTATTTCAGCCTTCAGGTCAGCGAGGTCAATCTCGCCGATGAACGGCACACCGTCAATTTCACCTTGAATATTCGGAGGGATCGGTAGGCCAAGGTGCTTCAAAATAGATGGCAGAATATCCACAGCCGCTGGAGATTGTTTGAATCGAGCATTAACGACATCACTGTTTGTCACAATCCATGTCGCGCGTTCCCGATCTGACTGACCACCGTGATTTTTTCCTGTCGCGGCATCGCGGCCATGGTCGGTAGTGATAACAATTAACCAATCTTCAGAATATTTTTGTTCACGATCCTTGATCGCGGCCCAGATCTTTCCGATGTTGGCATCGGCCTTCTTTATGGCGTCATGGAATTTAGGGCTATCGCCATACTTGTGACCCATATCATCGGTGTATTGTAGATAAACCCAAGTAACGTCTGGCCCATCCGTTGTAATGTAGCGCGCCGCTTCTTCTGAAACGGCTTCGTCAATTTTCAAGATATAATCAGACTCGCTATCGTGGGTATATTTCATGGTATCGAGTTCCAGGCCATCGAATTTGTAATCCAATTGAATAGACCCGGCTTGTTCCAGATCCTCTCCGATAAGCTTGGTCCTGTTGTCCTCCCAGGTAGAAAAAATAGACGTCCGCAAGGCGGGTTTAGTTTCTTCTACGATGCGGAAGATATTCCAGTAGTTGTAATTCGGATCTGCTACATCATTATCCCAGACGTTATGCTTATTTCCCCACGTGCCAGTGATTACACACATGTACCCTGGAGCAGAAATTGTAGGTGTTTGATTGTATGAGTCTTTGATCCCGCCAACGTATGATCTGGTATATCCTCCGACATTTTTAATCTCATCTAATGTCGGAGGATTGAGCGTTTCGAGTACGTCGGCAGGAATTCCATCAACAATAATGAACAAAGCCTTAGGTGTTTTTCTTTGAGTTGATGCACCGCATCCCATCAGGATTATGGCAATAATGCAGAGCGGAGTAAGTTTGCGATAAGTCATTTAAAATCTTCGGATGCGTCAGACCAGTAAATAGAAATGCCTGTCCCAAATCAGTTTGGGACAGAACCAAAATAATTATAAACTATGGGACAGAAAAAACATTTGTGACCGAATACCAGTATGTCCAACCGCCATCCAAATAGTAAATATCATATTCGATTGTAATGGTGCCGCTGCACACATCGTATGAACCGTCACCTACCTGGGTAAACTTATACTCATAACCATCTGAATCGGCACCAGCCTCCTGTTCACCGAAAATTGCTTTGCCCTTTGTTGCGCCGGGTGAATCAGGAGTTAACGCAATTGAGATCGTTGCGCCGGCGAAAGGTCCGTAATCGATAAGATCACCTGTGACCTTCAGTACGTCGCCGGTTAAAACTCCTTCAGCTGATTTAACACTGCCTTCATTGATTACGTTGTTTAACGTTGTGTTATAAACTGAGGTGGTCTGACTGCATTCATCGTCTACGATAGAAAAAGACACAGCGGCGTTCTTTGGATCGCTCAGCCCAAGCCCAATTTTCACATTTTCCTGGCTTATGGATTTTATCTCGATCTGGAACGTTCGATCAAGATCAGTAGCCGTAGGGTTATCGATAGTCTGAATCCAAACAGTATCGGACACCAGTTGGCCAGCACGGATCTTCACTGAATTGCCGGGTGTAACCGTAAAGTCGGTATTTTCCTCAACATTTGTCCCGGTAATCTCAAGTGTGAGTTCAATATCTTGAGTATATGGTTCAAAGGCCAGTAGTTTTGCAACCAGTGGGAAGGGTTCTTCGCTCGCCGAAAATTCATTTAACTGAATAGACGGATTTCCGTCAAAGGCGACAAACTCATAGATTGGATCTGCAATCTTGTTATCATCGTCGTCGCAGGAGAATGATCCTGTCAACAATATGATTGGCAAAAGATATTTAGCACGCATAGATCAATGTTTTATAACTATTCACTTTGAAGAAGCCACATAACACCGTTGATATCATCATTACCTCCGTATTGACGTCCTATTGCAGCCTCAACATTTTCAACGTTCAGCTGTAGCTCTGACTGGGGGTACATCCAACGCTTGGGCACCTGGCCGTCGTTTAAAATGCCGCCGCCATCTACATCGAAAGCAGGAAAGCCTGTACGAAGGTGATTGAAGAAAGCTTCCCAGCCACCGTTCATGAAGAAATTGATATATTTTTGCGTGACGATCATTTCGACGCCATCTTCGGGAACGTAAGTGACACTGCTGTGAGCCAGGTATTCATCCTGCGCATCACTTTCAATTCCATAGAAATCGAATGAGGCGCGAATGCCGTTTTCATAATGATCCTTGGGATCATTTGTTATCCAACCTCTTGCTGCTGCTTCTGCCAGGGTAAATTGTACTTCAGCGTAACTTAAGAGAACACTCGGTTCATTTACGGGATCCAAATAATAGCGCTCATCTACACGCGACGCCTCACCATTCACCAAACGGTTTGTATTGTCCGATAATGGATCGCTTCCACCAAGACCCCCATACGCATCAAAATCAGTTTCGGGTAATGCTGCGGCCTCCGGTTTGCGATCTGCAAAAAGAAACAAACGTGGATCCTCTCTTTCTTTCAACAAGTCAACAAACGATTCTTCCATGTAATATGCCGTTTTGAAATTATTGTTGTTGAAGTACGGATAGCGGTTCCCTACAAGATCATGGAAATGAAGCGCCGCGTTATCGTCATTTGATTCAAAGATTGGATACGCTTCCGGGTTGTTTACAATTTCCTGGAACCGGTTGACCACGTTAAGTCTGTTGTTTCCGGTTTTTTCCGAGAGGCTGATGAGTACCCTGAGGCTGTACGAGTTAATTAACTTCTTCCACTTTGCAATATCACCACCGTAAACAACATCACCGGAAATATCGCCTCCGCTGGGATCCAGATTATTACTGGCCGACTTTAGATCATCGAGCACCTTAACGTAAATATCCTCCTGACTATCATAAGTCGGTTCATAAATGCCGGCGTCTGTTTGTAACGCGTCGCTGTACGGTACGTCGCCAAAAACTTTGGTCAGCTCGAGGATGTTTACAGATTTCAAGAACAAGGCAAGATGTTTATAGTTTTCAAGTTGAAGCCGATCCGCTTCTTCCTCCATTTTTGCAATCTGCCGTAAGGTATTGTAGCGATTGAAATCGCTTCGCTGCCATCCGTAATATTGTTCCGCGGCTGCACCATCTGTAAACACAATCATTCTTGAAGCCAGCATGGCGTTCACATTGACGACATTGAAGGTAGGCACTACGTTGTTTTGATTGTTGGTAGATGCCTGGATATTTGTTAGTAAGAGTCCGGGATGAGCTTCGGATGTTCTATTGGGATCGATCTGCAATTCATCGAAGTCTTTACAAGATGTTGCCAACAAGACCATCATTGTAAGAGATATTACTTTTATCGTATTCATTTTGTTTCTCATTAATGGTCAAAAAGTAAAATTTAAATTAAACCCGACGTTCCTGGTAGATGGAGTTTGGAGATTGTCACCTCCTGCATCGGGATCCACTTCCGGCATATCCGACCAAAGAAAGAGGTTCCGGCCAACCAATGACACTGATGCCCGTTTCAAAAATGTACTGGAAAGTAGAGCGCTTGGAAAATTATAAGTCAATGTTATTTCACGCAGTTTCACGAAACTCGCATCATAGTAATGGTTGAGGAAGGCATTGCTCGTATTGATGTTCCAGGATATGTAATTAACTGCGGTTGTATTTGGTGCGTATACCCGAGTGTCGGTGATAATATTTCCGTCGCTATCGTATTCGACGTCACCTTCGACAACCACGACGCCGTTAGCTACGTAGGTGGCTCGACCTTCATTTGCGGCATCGCGGTGTTCATTTACGGTACCGGGATGTGTTCCGCCCCACCACATTTTTTGGTTGGTGGTCGAATACATTTTGCCACCAATCCGGCCGTCGGCCGAAACTGACAAACTTAAGTTTTTGTAAGTGAACGTGTTCAGGAAACCAAAAATGAAATCCGGGTCCGCATACCCAAGCTTACGATTGTATGGATCGTTTTGAGGAAAGCCATTTTCCTGTAGGACCAGGCGCCCGCCGGGCGTGTACATGTATGAGAATCCATAGATCTGATCGTAGCGTGTACCCACAGGGATATTGTTCAATTTATTTGCACCGCCGTACACAGACTCCAGGTATCGTCGGAACTGACTCCAGTTTACGACAGCATCCCAGGTAAAGGCTCCGCTTTTTACGGGGGTTGCTGTCAGTGTAATCTCGATTCCTTTCCTTATGAATTCACCACCGTTTTCAAGACGCGAGGTGTATCCGGTACCCTCGGAAATAGGTACGATGTTGAGATTATTGAAATCTCTGATGCGATATAATGCTACATCCACCCCAACCCTTCCTTCCAAAAATCGCGCGTCCAGTCCAACTTCATAAGTATCGGAGGTTTCCGGGTGCAGGTCCGGATTTATAAGGACTCTGGGAAAAGAAACTGAGGGTGTGTTATTCCAATTTACTCCGGGATCGTAAGCCTGGATGTGCTCGTAGGGATAGGATGATGATGGATTGTCAGGATCCCGGATCTTTCCATCAGACACCCTCGACCATGATGAACGCAATTTCAGAAATGAAACACTAAAATTGGTGAGATCGACAAAATCCGAAATCACGGCGGACAGGGCCACCGATGGATAGAAGAAAGAATTGTTTTTGACCGGTAGCGTTGAAACCCAGTCGTTGCGGCCCGTTACACCGACAAATATTCCTCCAAAAAGCTCAAAATCTAACGTACCATATATGCTGTTCACCTTTTCTTGCTCAATCGAATTTCGTCCTCGAAGTGGATTCGCTGAGTTGCTGAGGTTAAAAAATCCCGGTATGACCAGGCCATCTGTTTCCTGATACTGACTTCTGAAAGTTCGCCACCGGTTCGCCGCGCCGACGCTGGCTCTAATTGTAAAATTGTCGTTAAGATTTTTCGTGTATTGTGCGATAAAGTCAGTATTCAGGTTTAGCTCGTTGTCGCTTCTTAGTTGCAGGTTTCCATTGGAGAAAATGTCATAACGGACGTAACTCTTAGGTGTTTTCCAATCGCGGTTAAGGCTGAATTGGTTGAAGCCAGTGCGCAGTGTAAGATCGAGGCCTGGAACCACATTGTAATCAAGTGTAAGCTGGCCGAACATATTGTCGCGGTAGTAGCCCTGAAGAAATTCGTAGGCCTGAAAGTATGGATTGTTGTACCAGGATTTATTGTAGTGCCGCTGTTGAACGTCTTCTTGCCCCTTCGTCCAATAATCACGGAGATCTCTAACATCAATGTCCGTACCGGTCCATAGAACTAAATTGTACAAATAATTTTCCGGACCATAACCTACCTCGGGAAAATTGTCAGTGTATTGACGATTATACGTTAGTGAGGCGTCGGTTTTTAATTTGCTGCTCAAATTATAACTACCCGACACAGTGAACGATGTATTATTTAACTGTGTGTTCGGCACAATTCCTTTTTGGTAGGTGTTGGATGCCGACACTCTGAATGTTCCACTTTCACTCGAGCCACTCACGCTAATATTGTTGGTGGAAATCATACCTGTTCGGAAAAAATTTTCCACGTTGTTCTTACCTCTTGAAATGTATGGCAACGGTATGAGTTCGCCGGTATCAGGATCGACCTCACTGTTGAATTGAGTAGTTTCCCAAAATCCGCTTGGCGTACTGGGATCGGGTTGGTTAAGTCTTGGCCCCCAGATCCAGCCACCGCCTTCAAGTCCACTTCCTGAACCATCAACGTAGGCGTACTCACCGTTATAACCATTGCCATAAACGGATTGAACTTTTGGTATTCGTATGAAGCTGGGTTGGAACATCGTGCTCGAATTGACCTCGACACTTAGCGCATTGTCGGCATTTCCCCTTTTTGTAGTGATCATGATGACGCCATTGCGTCCTATCGACCCATACAAAGCCGCGGCGGTCGCACCCTTTAACACATTGTAACTTTCTATGTCGTCAGCGTTTACTTTCCAAAGATCTCCATCAACACTGGGAACACCGTCGATCACAATCAAAGGCTTTGCCCCGCGCAACGAAATTTCGGGATCCTGGAACAGATCGGTTTGGTTCTTGATCTGAAGTCCGGCAACCTTTCCGGTTAAAGAATTGATCACGTTAGGTTCGCGGGCTTTAGTAACGGATTTCCCTTCAACCTGCTGCACAGCATAGCCCAGAGATTTAACATCTTTCTCCACACCCAGCGCAGTTACCACTACCTCGGTTAATGCAGTTATATCTTCCTGCATATCGACATCAACCGAAGTTCGATTTGATACTTCGACTTCTTGCGTTTTGTACCCAATAAAACTGAACACTAAAACTGCGGAAGGAGAAGAGACAGCGATTGTGAAGTTTCCTTGAGAATCGCTGGTAGTCCCCCTGGAAGTTCCTTTTTCAAGGATGCTGACACCAGGCAAAGGATTTCCGTTTTCGCGCACTTGCCCCGAAACTGTTAACTCCTGGGAAAACAGCGGGGAGGTCGCGAGCAACACAATGATTAACGTCCTGGTACACAACCGGAGATTAACCCAAAAATAAAATTCCAGTAAATCTTCTTTCATACGCGAGCGGGTTTATTTATTAATTGAATATTCATTCAATCTATTTACTGAGTAAATTAGCTCAAGTTTTTTGAAATAAAAATTTCTTTAGTGTTACTTTACTGTTACCGTTCAATAAACCATGGGAAGAAAAAGTCTAAAGCCAGTTCGACAAAAGGCTATTATCAAAGCATTTTATTCAGTTGCTAGAAAAGAAGGGCTGGAGAATGCTTCGATTGCCAAGGTAGCCGCGGTGCTTGATGTAAATCCCAGTCTTGTCATACATTATTTTAAGACGAAACAAGACCTTATTCACGGTCTGATCGAATATATTTTGGAGCGGTACCGGCTTATTTACAATCCCGAGAATGGCACGCTCAATCCCTCCGAAAGATTGAAGAAGACCATCCGCAATTTGTTTTCCAGGAAGTGGGATAAACTGTTTGACGATGGGGTTTTCTATAGCAGCTTCTCCTTGATTTTTCGGGACAAGACCTTAAAAACACACTATAAAAGCATCCATGACCATCTCCGACAAATGCTGACGGATACCCTGAAAGATGCTAATGAAAATGGGGTTATCGATATTGAAGATGTTGAAAAAACTGCCGACCTGATCTTTGTTTTCGTAGAGGGCGCATACTATTATTTGAGTATGGTATCTGATAAAGATGAATACAACACACGTATCGAGCTTTATCAGGAAACGGTATTGTCCATGCTTAAGGTCAAAGAAGTGGCTGAGACTGAGAGTTGATCCTTAATAGAATTTCTTTTGCACATTAAATTTTGAGGTTTATGAGCGCAGGGTTGGAATCATTACTGAAAGGCTACAGACAGGGATGGGGATTAGAAGCTCCATTCTATACAGAGCAGAGAATATTTGATTTAGAATGGAAGGCCATATGGGAAAAATATTGGTTGTTTGCGGGCACCACTGCCGACATACCAAAGGCGGGTGATTTTTTTGTTTACAATGCAAACAAAGATTCAATCATCATTATTCGCGGTGATAAGGGAGAAGTGCACGCTCACTTTAATACCTGTCGACACAGGGGTTCGCTTGTTTGCCTTGAAGAACGTGGAAACGCGCCGAAGCTGATGTGCCCTTATCATCAATGGGTTTACAACCGCGATGGTTCACTTTTTCGCGCACGTCTCATGCCCGATGATTTCAATAAATCAGCCCATGGATTACATCCTGCCCAGGTAAGAGTGGTGGATGGACTAATTTTTATTTCTCTCAAGGAAAATCCGCCGGATTTTAATAAGGTAGTGTCGGATTACTCTCCTTTTCTCAGTCCCTATAAGATCGATCAGGCCAAAGTTGCATACCGAAAAAGATACACATTGCGTACAAACTGGAAGCTTATCGCTGAAAATTTTCGCGAATGTTACCATTGCGGCGTAGCCCATCCTGAATATTGTAACGCGGTGATTGGTGCGAACCTGCGCGAGACAGCAGATGATGTTATTGCAGATCGACAGATCGAATGGCAACGCAAGGGATTGGCTACTCAAACGATCAATTTCGAAGGAGACTCTTTTCATTTTGCAATCCGGTATCCACTACGGCCCGGTGTGCTGAGTTATAGCCTCGATGGCAACGCGGTGGCTAAGCCTATGGGCGATCATCAGGATTTTGATGCCGGTGTATTAGGGCTTGTAGTGTATCCAAACTTTTGGATGGATTCTGTTAGTGATTACATGTGGACGATGAGAGTTACACCGGTGGGTCCGAGTGAAACGATTCTTGATCTTTCATGGCTGGTTGATCGCCATGCTGTGGAAGGAGTGGACTATAATGTTGGACGATTAACAGACTTCTGGCGAATTACAGGAGAACAGGACTGGCAGCTGTGCGAAAATAATTATCGAGGTATTGAATCGAGCAGATATCAACCCGGTCCCTATGCGCCGTCTGAAATTGACGTTGTAAAATTTGTTGATTGGTATGTTGGGCGGATGCGGGAGGAACTACTGGAGTAGTAAAGGAATAGGAGATAGGTGTAAGGAAGGCATAGGGACTGTCAGCTAGTCGTGGTCTGAAATTTCTTTGAAAAAAATACCACCATCATTAATCCGACGATCGTTACAACCGCTGCGTTAAGCAAAAAGATTGTTGATATTTTTAATTGGGCGTCGTACAGATAACCGGTCCAAAGGTTTCCTGCGATTGCCCCGATCCCAAAATAGCTTGCGTAGAGAAAGGATTGTCCGGTGGCTCTCCACTCAGCTTTTACGAGACTGTTTACATGTTCCACACAAACGACCCAGAATAACGACCACGAGACACCATGAAGGAGTTCGATCAGCAACGCAGCCTTAGGGTTATTAATTATTCCATAAAGGAACATTCTCAAAGCAAGTGCAAACACCGTAAGGAGCAACGTGGTTCGCTTTCCGAATTTTGAAATGATACGCGCCGAAAAATAAAAAAGCGGTAACTCACACAGGCCCTGAAAGGAGATGCCATAACCGACTAGCGTCGATGTTGCTCCATTCTCCTTCATGTACAATGAATAGAAATTCCAAATTGTCGTTCCGCCCATGGAGATGAGAAATACACAGACGAGAAAAACGACTAATTCGCGGCTGGCAAAAACATCTTTTACTTTTCCAGTTGAGGATCTTGATTTAGTGGATGCCGTTGCAACCTCGCCCTGAATTGAAAAGGCAAACAGAAATGTAAGAAACATACTGACCGCAGAGAATATGAAAATCACATCAACGTTGATTGAGTCTATGTTGTGGCCGACTAATGTTCCGGTAATCGCCCAGCCAGCCGCGCCAGCGATGCGTAGTGTGCCATAGGAAAAATTGGAATCCTTTTGTACGAGGTTTAATGAAATACTGTCGAGGAGCGGCTGTATGCTGTTATAAAACAGCGACATGAAAATCGTTGTGATAAAAATTGGAACAAACCCCATTTGCAAGAGGAACAGGAGGTAGCTTAATGAAGCGAGAACTGTAGACCACAGCAGGCAGGATTTAAATCCAAGTTTATCCGCCATCATTCCGTAAAGCGGTTGGACAAGGAACATCATGACGGGAGTAATGCTGAGGACAACTCCAATCTCAATTCCATTCAATCCACGCGACTTAAGATATTCAGCGAAAATGGGAAGCCATGAGGCCGTGCAGGAAAATACCAGAAAGTAAAGAATCCTGAGTTTGGTCGATTCGCTTACTTTCATCTACAAATATTGATAATAATTTGTTGAATGATGACAGGTAAAAATGTCAGTCGCCTTTCGGCGGGAGAAGCGATGCTGCTTCTTTATCGAGCATTAGGCAACTGTTCGGATGATTTCTAATTGACGTAGAGGGGAGGTTCGGACTAATATCCTCATTGATTGTTTTCTTAATAATTTCTGCTTTCTTCAGTCCGCTGGCGATCAGCAAAACCTTTTTGGCCTCGAGCATATGTCGTAAACCAAGTGTAATACCCTGGGATAGCTTTGTCGATTCGCGAAAATATTTCTGTCCCACAGTCGTGGAGGTTTCATCGAGGTCAACTACGTGAGCGTATTGGTGGAACGGTTGTCCAGGCTCATTAAAACCAATGTGACCATTCATGCCAATACCCACGATCATGAGGTCTATACCTCCTTTACTGGCGATTACATCATTCATTTTTTTGCATTCATCGTCAGGGTTAGCGGATAGAGCATTGAAAAAGTTGATATTTTTCTCCGGGATGTTAAGGGGATCAAATAAATAGTGTCTCAGGAAATACTGGCAACTTCCCTCGTTGTCTGGTGGAATCCCCATCCATTCGTCCAGAGCAACAAATGTGCACCTGGAAAAGTCGATCTTATCTTCTTTGGCTCTTTTTGCAGCAATCGAATAGGCCAACCGTGGTGTATCGCCGGAGGCCAGGCATAAGGTTGCCGTGGAATTTTTTTTTACAACGGCTAGCATCTCATTTGCTGTATTGACTGATAGCTCCTCGTAATCCTTAAAAATTTTTGACTCCATAATATGAAACCCGGTTATGATTGTACAAAGATTGTTAATTAGCCGGTGCAATACTCCATCCCGACAAATTCTTCGCGAGGAATTCTATCACTTCATCCATCGATGGACTATTAGCGGACTGCATATACAGCGCTGATGTGGCATTACCTACCGCCAGGCACAACGCTGTTGGTAGCTTCATTAGTTGGCCAGTAGCAAACCCTGCGTTGAAGTTGTCTCCTGCACCACTTGAAATGGCAGGTGCCTTCAGAAAAAACGTATTCTGTTTGTATGATCCCAAGTGATCCCTGGCTACGGAAACCTTTGAGGTGTGAACGATTACAGTATAAACGTTAAGTTTTTCGAATAGGAAGTAGCACATCTGTTTGATGTCACTTTGATCCGCGCTCTTCATTCCCAAAACGTTCGTGACGATCGTTGCTTCGTTCAGATTCAAACTGAACACGATATCCCAATAGCGGGAAAAATTCGATAGCAGGTGCAAAGCTTCAGCGATCGAGTCCTGTTCTCTTTTTGAACAGT
>CAMLER010000082.1 GCA_946478915.1 uncultured Chryseolinea sp. | reverse complement strand
GCGCTCATTCCAATCTATTTTATCTGCCTGATTTGGGGCGGCGAAAACAGGGCATCTATAACCCTGAAATTTTTTATTTACACTTTGGCCGGCAGTCTTTTCATGCTTGTCGCACTTCTGTACCTGTATTTTCAGACGCCGGGAGCACATAGTTTTTCTATAGATGCAATTTATGCGGCCGGACGTTCGCTATCAATGGGCGAACAAAGCATCATATTCTGGGGATTGTTTCTCGCCTATGCCATCAAAATGCCGGTGTTTCCGTTCCACACCTGGCAACCTGATACCTATACGGTGGCACCCATGGAGGGCACAATGCTTTTATCAGGCATCATGCTAAAAATGGGTTTTTATGGATTGGTACGATGGCTTATCCCAATAGTTCCGGAAGGCGTTGAAGAATGGGCATTCACCGCGGTGATTCTTTCTGTTATCGGAATTGTATATGCCTCGATTCTTGCGATCAACCAAAAAGATTTCAAGCGGCTTATTGCCTACGCATCTATTGCCCACGTCGGGTTGATATCAGCAGGATTGCTTACCACGACAGTTATTGGAATTCAAGGTGCGCTCATCCAGATGCTAAGCCATGGGATACTTGTTTTTGCTCTATTTTATATTTGTGAGATAATTTTCCAACGATCAAATTCCCGAACGATTACCTCGCTAGGCGGTATCAAAAACACCGCGCCAATTCTTTCAACCATTTTTATAATAGTCTGTTTTGGAACAGTAGCCCTACCGTTCACCAGCGGATTTGTCGGAGAATTTTTGTTACTGAATTCGCTCTTTACTTACAATGCAATTCTGGGCGCTGTTGGTGGACTTACAATAATACTTGGGGCGGTTTACATGCTCCGTGCTTTTCAAGCGATGATGCTGGGAAAGACCGGACCACAAACAGCTGCTATATCAGATCTTACTGCGAAAGAAAAATGGGTTCTGTATCCGATCGTAGCGTTAGTATTTATCATTGGTATACATCCCGATCCGTTGCTGCAAATATCGGAAGCCGCAGCGGTTGACATCCTGGAGGTATTTTCACACAAATCCGCAATTATAAGGTAGTATGAATGCATTGCTTCTGATTTGCGGATTAGGACTATTTTCCCTCATAGCGGAGATTACGAATTTCAAAAAATATCTACATGTGGCTATCATCGGTGGTGTGGTAGTCGCAGCGATAGCCCTGGCAATGGATTGGAATACGACACAGTTGTACTTCAACAAGATGCTGATGTTTGATCCATTCTCGTTGGCATTCACAGCGCTCATCCTGGGTACTTCATTTTTTTGGTTTTCTATTTCGTCGCAATACTTTGTAGGGGATAATCACCAGACTGATCGGTCGGCACTTGTTGTATTTACCATGGCGGGCGGCATAATGATGGTGTCGTTTCACAACATGGCAATGTTGTTTCTTGGCATTGAGATTCTTTCAATTTCTCTCTATGTGCTTGCAGGCAGCAATAAGGAAAGCTTTCTTTCAAATGAAGCCGCGTTCAAGTATTTTATCATGGGCTCTTTTGCCACCGGGTTCTTGCTTATGGGAATTGCACTTGTCTATGGTGCGACAGGATCCTTCGATATTGGTGAGATAACTCAACGCATACAAAGTGAACAGACTGGCCTCCCTAAGTTTTTCTTTGTAGGTATGATCCTGATGCTTATTGGAATGGCCTTCAAAATCTCCGCAGTACCTTTTCATTTTTGGGCCCCCGACGTGTACACGGGGTCCCCAACAGTCGTTACGGCATTTATGGCGACCGTTGTTAAGATTGCAGCGGTTGGAGCTTTTTACAGGCTCTTTGCGCAGACATTCTTTTCCACTTTGGAACACATCTCCATCATCCTACAAATTTTAATTGTATTGACACTGACGGTATCCAACGTTACGGCAGTGTACCAGACCAGCATTAAGAGGATGCTCGCATATTCCAGTATTGCCCATGTAGGGTACATATTGCTCGCATTTTTATCCGGTGGAGCCAGGGCAGAGGGTGTCGTATTTTATTATCTCCTCTCGTATGCTACTGCTTCTTTAGCTGCATTCGGTATTGTTTCTATCTTGGAAAGCACACATGACCGCAACCGCGTACTTACTCTCCGCGGACTTTTTTACAATACACCTTTCGCAGCAATTTGTCTGACCATTGCACTCTTATCGCTAGCAGGAATTCCGCCATTGGCAGGTTTTTTTGCCAAATATATTATTCTGAGTGCTGCGATTGATGCCGGCAACATTTCCCTGACGATCCTTGCGGTTCTTACTTCGCTAATAGGAATTGTTTACTACTTTAAGCCTGTTATTTCTATGTTTGCGCCGGCCGACGCGCCTTCAGCACAAACTTTTTCCCCAGCCCAACAGATAATTATCGGTATTTTGACTATGCTGACGATTATTGCAGGATTACTTCCGGAACCCCTGATCAGCATTTCAATGTAATTCTGACAAAAGTCATCTTGTTTTTTTTATCATTTCCTGATATATTCAATCGTTTGAAAAGTTATTTCTATGGGAAAAGTGAGAGATATCCTTAACTACAAGGGCAATAATGTGTACTCCGTTGAGCCCTCGATGATGGTTTATCATGCCGTCGAACGCATGTGCGAGAAAAACATTGGAGCGCTTCTCATCGTGGACAACGGTCGTCTCGTCGGTATTTTTACAGAACGTGACTATGCCCGGAAGTTAATCTTAAAAGGTAAATCGTCTAAGACTACTCCGATAAGTGAATTAATGACACAAAATCCGATAACGGTTACCCCTGAGCATACTGTTGACGAATGCATGGCGCTCATGACCGGCAGGTTTATTCGGCATTTACCCGTTATGGAACATGGCGAGTTGGTTGGGTTAATCTCGATTGGTGATGTTGTTAAGTTGACGATCGAAGAACAAAAAGATATAATTGAATATCTGGAAAATTACATTTCCAGGTAAGGCTATTCAGAAAAGTTAAACATCTCCTTTTTTTTATTGTTTTGGTTAAGGGCAGCTACAGTTGTGTTGTGGCCCTGGCGTTGGCATTCCTCAAGGGATGTCAAATGGTTTAAACATTCTAAACCCAAAACTCAATGCACTACCACTTCAAGCAAGGCTTACTCTTTGTTGTCTGCGCACTTCTTTTTTCATCCTGTTATTACAATAAAAAACTGGTTTACCTGCAGGATAAAAGTTTTTCTGAATATCAGCCAAAACTTATCGAAAATGTAAAGTCCAGCTATGGTCTGCAGCCCAACGATATACTTTCCGTAAAAGTCAAAAGCTCCACCGATGCAAATGTTTCGGATCTCTTTAACATTACGACTACCTCGCAGGCTGCGACATTTATATCTCCGGGCAACTTATTCCTGGAAGGATATTTTGTTGATACCGATGGCAACCTCACTCTTCCCATTATCGGAACGTTTCCGGTTAAGGGCCTTACTATAGAACAGGCGCGCGATACCATTCAGGCGAAGGCAGATCGCTACCTCAAGAATGCAACGGTAATTGTTAAGCTTATCAGTTTTAAAGTTACGGTGCTTGGAGAAGTTCGCAACCCAGGGTACCACTACGTTTACAATAATCAGGTTACAATCCTTGAGGCCCTCGGCCTGGCTGGTGACTTAACCTCTGTTGCCAATCGAAAGAACGTTAAGCTCATCAGGCAGACCCAAACGGGGTCTGAGGTAATACTTCTTGACTTAACTGATCCAAACCTGCTCAAGTCGAAGTATTTCTACTTGTTGCCCAACGATGCACTTTATGTAGAGCCGCTTCAGGCACGCTCAAGCAGACTTAACCTGGAACACTTGACCCTCGTTTTTTCGGCAGCTACAACTGCCATCTTGATTCTTAATTACCTGGACAATAATTGACTTCTAAGACACGGAAAAACATTGTCGCTATGGATGGAAAAATTAATTTAAAAGCAATAATTGTAAGGCTGCTTTCGAAGTGGTACTACTTTGTGATTGCGATTATCATCATTGTACCGCTGGCTTACCTTTATCTACGGGTAACACCCAAACAGTATCAGGTCAGAGCGTCTCTTTTGGTCAAAAGTGAAGAGCCGGCAATGAGTACAGATCAGTTCTTAAAGGGGATGGACTTGTTTGCTCAAAAGACCGAGCTTGAAGATGAGATCGGGATTCTTCAATCCTATAATATGGTGGAGCAGGCTATGCGACAACTGGATTTTGGCATCTCATATTACACAAAAAAGAATCTTGTAACGACCGAGCACTATAGTAACAGGCCTTTCACCGTGGAGCTTGATTCGGTTGTTGACCAAATGATTAACGTTCCTATTTATATTGAGAGAATGACCACTGATGCCTATAGGGTAACCGTAGACGGCAACAATGTAAGTGTCTATAATGCCTATACGAATAAGTCGCAGGGGTCCGTTGGCCAGGTAGCGATTAACCAGGTCGGTTCGGCCAGCAAACCTTTCGTGGCCAAAAATCTTGGTTTTAAAATTAAGTTTAACGATCAGTTTAAACCGGACCGTGACACGCAGATGTTTTTTGTGATCACACCAATGGGAGCGCTGGTTGAAACTTATCAAAAGCGGTTGGCGATAGAACCAATTTCATTAGAATCAAATATTGTTGAACTCGCTGTAAAAGGGCCCGTTGTAGAAAAGGAGATAATTTTTCTGGATAAACTACTGGAAGTATATCTGGCGAATGAGCTGTATAAGAAGAACCAGTTAGGTTTAAAAACTATTGAATTTATCGATCAACAACTTTCTGGCGTCTCCGATACGTTGAAACAGGTTGAGGGATCTCTCGAGCTTTTTAGATCCAAGAATAATATTCTCGACATTAATTCAACGGCCACTAACCTGAGATCTAATCTTGATAAGATTGAGGAAGAAAAGGCTGATCTCGAAGTTAAATTGAAATATTATCGCTTTCTGGCCAATGCATTAAAAGATGACGCAAAGATATCGGACATAGTGGTGCCCTCAGCCCTTGGGTTGGACGATCCACTCCTTAATAATCTGCTTTTGGAACTTTCAAAACTTAACCAGGAACGCACTGGATACAACTACAATGCAAAGGAAAATAATCCATTGATTGAAATTGTCGATTTGAAAATCAAAAATCTGACAAAGACAATCACCGAGAATGTCAGCAACATGGTGGAAGTAACATCAATTGCATTGAGAGATGTGAACAATCGCATCTCCAAGATTCAAACGAATCTGAATGCGCTTCCTAAGAATGAACGCGAACTCGTAAAGATTCAAAGAAGCTTTGAATTCAATGATAATGTATACAATTACCTTCTTGAGAAAAGGGCTGAGGCAGGGATTGCAATAGCTTCTAATACCGTGGAAAAAACAATCGTCGACCGTCCATATCAGGTGGGCAGTGGCCCGGTTTCACCCAATAAAAATCTTATTTACGGACTGGCTTTGTTCATCGCTTTTGCCGGAACAGTGGCGTTTATAATTTTAAAGGATTTTCTTAATGAGAATATCGTTACTCATGATGACGTCGAAAAAAGTACCAAGATTCCTTTCATTGGCACCATTGCGCACGGCACGAAACGAGAGCAGGGTACGATTATCGCACACGCTCATTCTCCTATTGGCGAATCATTCCGTTCGTTGCGGGTCAATCTTCAATATTTAACGCTGGGTAAAAATGCCAACGTCATTGGAATCACCTCATCGCGTGAGAGTGAAGGCAAAACGTATTGCTCGGTTAATCTTGCTGCTGCAATGGCACATTCAGGCAGGAAAACGATTTTGGTCGACACGGATATGAGGAAGCCGCAGGTAGCATCTTATTTTCAAATTAAGAATAAGAAAGGCCTATCCAATTACTTGATAGGAGACTGTGGAGTAAAGGACATTATTCACAACACAAACAATAAAGCCTTTGACGTTATCGTCTCCGGTCCGATACCGCCCAATCCTATCGATCTTATTGGTCATTCCAGAATGGAGGAATTGATGAGTACACTTAAACAAAATTATGACACTATTATTCTTGATTCTCCACCAATGGGATACGTCTCGGAATATATTATTCTTATGAAGTATACCGATGCGAATATTTACATCGTACGATCTGACTACACCCATAGAAATAGTCTGTCGAAAATTAACAAGCTATATGAGCGTAAGAAGATTAGCAATGTGAGTATCCTGCTAAATGACGTGAAGACTTCTAAACGTACAGGCTATGGGTATGGTTACGAATACAAATTCTAACCTGGAGAAACTATGGTTGCTTATTTCTCTAACATATACTTGGTAGATCATTGATTCACGATAAATGATATGTCCGGATTCCGCTTAAAGACACCAGTCTTGTTGATCATCTTTAATAGGCCAGATACAACACGAGTCGTCTTTGAAGCAATTAGAAAAGCCAGGCCCGAAAAACTATATGTCGCTGCGGACGGGCCCAGGCCACACGTTCCCTCGGATGCTAGCAAATGTTTAGAAGCACGGAAAATAATTGATAGTGTCGATTGGCCCTGCGAGGTTAAGCGATTATTCCAGGATGAAAATCTTAATTGCGGCAAAGCGCCTTCGACGGCGATGACTTGGTTCTTTACGCATGAGAAGGAAGGAATCATACTGGAGGACGATTGCCTTCCATCGCATTCCTTTTTTCGCTATTGTCAGGAACTTCTCGAAAAGTATCGGGATGACGATAGAGTCATGCATATCGGCGGTAATAACTTTCTGGGTGGCTGGCAGAACGATCCGGATCATTCTTATTATTTTTCAAGAAGTGGCCATATCTGGGGCTGGGCGACGTGGAGAAGAGCATGGCAAAATTTCGATATCGACATTCGATTATATGAGAAGATAAAGCAAAGTGGCTTTTTTGATAATCTATTTCTCAACAGGCTGGAAAAGTTCTATCGACTCCGAAAATTCGAGAAAACCGTGCAAAAAAGGGGACAGGTTGATTGGTGGGACTATCAGTGGGATTTTGCGCGACTGATAAATTCGGGTTTGGCCATCGTTCCAAATAAGAATCTCGTGAAGAATCTGGGGTTCGGTCATGATGCCACGCACACCGTGAACGGAACTAATGAAATGACGAGCATGGAAGCAATGGAAATTGAATTCCCTCTGAGGCATCCACCCTTCATAATTCGCGATACAATCTCTGACAGGAAATATTTTTCGAGGTTTATGAAGGACGTGATCTTTTCAAAATTGGGCGTTTGAATCTCAATTTTCCTAATCCTACATCCTTGATAATTCAGAGGTTGATTCGGTAAACAAATGACTCGATTCGCTGGTTTTTATATAACTCTGTTGATCACCTGATTTACACGATGTAAGCCTCAAAATGCTGGATAAAAGAGATATCATAAATTTTTTCTATACGGCGAGCTTTCCACTTTACGGGATAGGTAGTTTCGTGGCTGCGACTATCAATTCGCCAATCGGAAACTTTATTAGCATTTCAGCGCAGGTCTTTATTCTTTTGTTTTATTGCATTGACCTTCTTTATAAAAAGCAGATTACGTTGAGGGTAAACGGGCTTTTTGTATTGGTGATATTATTTCAGCTTTCCTCTATAGTTGCCTATGTTGTTGCCTTAAACAAGAATGCGCCATTCTTGTCGTCGCTACATTCCATTACCCGATCGGCGGTTATTCTATTTCCATTTTATGCTTTCGTCGCTGTATGTCTTTACAACGAAAAGGATAGAGCACACATGGTTCGTTTAACGTTTAAGGGGCTTAGCATTCTTCTACTAATCAACTTAATCGGATTTTTTGTTTTTGGATTAACGAATGGTACACATACAATCGAAGGCCGACTGAGTTTGCCGTTTATCGACGGCATGTACAGCGGTGCGTGTATTATTGCAGTGATCAATCTGATAGTATTGTTTTACATGAAGCAAGCACTGGCTGCAACCGATTCTTTTCGATTCACATACTTATTCATCTATTTTTTAATCAACCTTGTTTTGTTGTTCCTGATAAATTCGCGGATGGCTAACCTGATATTTCTTTTCGTTTTCGTCCTGGCCCTCTTCAATATTACACACCGTTTTAAGGGACTCTTCCTAATTGGCGTCTTCTTTGTTCCGTTGTTGCTCAATCTCGGCTTGTTGCTCTATCAGATCCTGACACTTCCCCTTTTTAAAGTAATCATGCAACGCGTGGATCTAAAAGATGTAGTGACATTCAATGGAAGATCATTTGGTTGGGAAAAAGCCATAGACTGGTTGTTGTATGATCAAACCAACCTGGTTTTTGGGAATGGATTCAATGGTCACTATTTTCTTCATTTGATGACGAACATTGCAAAACTTTGGAATGTTCGTGAAACAGATACTCACCTTCATAGTACGAGTCTGAGTATTCTTGTTGACCAGGGAATCGTTGGCGGTGTACTTCTTCTTTTAATATCCTACCGGGTGTACATGTATTTTAAGGAACAATTGACAATCCGAAAGGAGGAGGGAGTATTATTCATCGTTATGGTTTTCATTTTGATCGTGATGCAGGTTGATATGTTTGTCTATAAGGAATCAGCCGGCTGGGTACTGTTATCTTTACTGGCAGCCTTTGCCTCAATCAACTGGAATGACTCCAAAAAGGTATCTGTTAGTCCATCATGATATACGTCGTTATTCCTGTATACAACCGCAAGCATTTCACAAAGAATTGCATTCAATCGCTGCAAAATCAGACGTACAAAGACCATAAGATCATCATTGTGAATGACGGCTCCACCGATGGCACAAAGGAAATGCTCGAAACAGAGTTTCCGGACGTGATCGTGATCGAAGGCGATGGCAATTTGTTCTGGACCAAGGCAATCAACCTCGGCATAAGAAGAGCACTAGCGCTGGGTGCTGAGTATGTTTTTACTTTAAATAATGATACAGTAGCGACATATGATCTGCTTGAAAAAATGATGGATTGGGCTGTTAAAACTCCAAATGCACTATTGGGTTCACTGGATCTTAATTATAATACGAAGAAGCCTTATTACGGTGGGGAAATTATCAACTGGCCTCTTGCCAAATCCCGATTACTCCTGGATGACTTGGACGACAGCGACCGTCACGGTTTGCATGAAGTTTCATTGTTTCCGGCAAGAGGACTTTTGATACCCCGAAAAGTCTTCGAAACCATTGGGTTATTTGAGGAAAAAAAATTGCCTCATTATATGGCCGACTATGACTTTACCCATATGGCTATACGCCATGGCTTTAAGGTCTATTGCAATTACGATGCAAAGCTGTATACCTTTCCGGAGGAAGGCGGTGATTACAAAATAAAAAAGAATCCAAAAAATCTGCGCAACTACTTTGACCACCTGTTTAGTATCAAGGGCGGAGCTAACTTGCGAAACTTTACCATTTATACCTTCAGAAATTGCCCTCCGCAATATATTCCGTTGTCATTGACAATAGGATACCTGAGAAGGCTTGGCGGGTATTGGATACACTAGTTTTTAGTCCTAGCGAACAATTCGAACTGCCCCTTTTATGTCGCCGCCTCCCTTGGACCGAATCACATAGTAATAAGCGTCAGCCTGTAACGGCTTGCCCGACATTGTTCCATCCCATGAATTGTTATAGGATTCTGCCTCGTAGATCTTTTGGCCTGCACGATTAAAAATTGTCAATGGTGAGTTTGCAAATTTTTCAACATCCGGCCATTCCCAAATGTCGTTGATACCGTCATCATTTGGTGTAAAATATCGGGGAATAGCAGTTGACTGATTGTCCGACCCGGAAACACGGATTTCCATTTGGTCCCTGCTTTTGCCGCCATGTTGATCTGTTACAGTGAGTTCAATAATATAGGTACCTTCTGCAAGATTGTTTAAGACCGGGCTATCAGAATTCTTGTCGTTAAACAACACATCATCCGGCCCCGATATTTTATCCCAGCTATAGGTTACTTCAGAACCATCGGCAGACATCCCGAAGCCACTGAGTTGAACAGAATTAGTGGGATAAGAAAGTGCAACATCCTGACCGGCATTTGCCGTGGGATTGCCGATTACAGTTATTAACACTTCATCATTCGAGATAGACTGACCGTCAACCAGCTTAACGTTCAATCGCAGGTTGCCGTTTGGTGCATTATTCCACTCGAAAGTATATGGAGCTGTAGCATCTTCCCCGATTTTCACAGCGTCATTATAAAATTCCACCTTGCCTTTTTCGGAACCGTCGACCTCGGTAATTATTAGTATCGGTTGCCCGGCTGAGAAAATTGCATTGTCCTGGGGACTGGTGATCGTTATTGTAGCTGTAGGATCCCCTGCTACGTCAACGGAATTGACGGTTATCGTTACCGGTTTGGATGTGGTTATGCCACCTTTATCATCGGTTGCTTTAGCAACGATCACGTGCTTTCCGACGGAAGCTCCTTTCCACGTTAACGTATATGGACTTGAAACATCTTCTCCAATCTTCATCTCACCATTAAAAAACTCAACTTTGGCAATCTTCCCATCTGGGTTTGTAGCATTTGCCAACATTTCTATTGGGAGGCCCTCATCAAATACAGCACCCTCGGTAGGGGAAGAAAGCGAAATGGCAGGCATTGCATTAGTAGAGTTCACAACGATTGTTACGGCAGCAGAGGTAACAGTTCCGCCGAGGTTGTCGATTGCCTTTGCTGTCAATGAGTGGGTACCGGCTACAACATTGTTCCATGCAAAACTGTAGGGACTCGAAGAATCTTCACCAAGTTTCCCGGTTCCATTATAAAATTCAACTTTGACAATATTTCCGTCAGAATCGGATGCAGTAGCATTGATGATAATAGAAGATGAGGCTGTAAACTTCGCGTTCTGTGCGGGTGAGGTGATGGCGACTGTAGGCAGCCCGTTGGCCTTGGGAGTTACGTCAATTTTTACAGCTGAAGAAGTGGTACTGCCCCCTGAATTGTCGGTCGCTTTCGCGGTAAGCGTATGAGTGCCTTCTGAAACGTTTTTCCACTCAAATCCATAAGGGCTCGTTGCGTCTTCGCCTAATTTTACTGAACCATTATAAAATTCAACTTTGCTGACTGTGCCGTCCTTGTCGGATGCGTCGGCAGTTATCAGTACTGTTTCACCTTTTGAAAGGCTTGTATTATTAGCCGGCGCGGTTATGGAAACTACAGGAGGTGTGTTAACGGATTCGACCACCTCCACTTTTACCCCGGAGGATGTTGAGGCTCCCCCTACATTGTCGATGGCTTTCGCGGTTATAGTATACCCACCCGCAGCAACGTCTTTCCATTCAAAGGAGTAAGGCGTTGATGTATCTTCTCCAAGCTTGGCCGCACCGTTGTAGAACTCTACCTTGCTTACGCTACCGTCTTTGTCGGAGGCATCTGCGGATATCATTATTCCTTCACCAGGGGAAAATTTGGAATTATTGGCTGGAGCCGTAATAGTGATCATGGGCAATTGATTAGCAGGTGCCTGCGCTGATTTGAATTCATGTGCACCAATATCGGGGGCAGAGCCCTGATAGGGGAGACCCACGTTAACTCCGGCATCAATGAGGGGACTACCACCTATCGGCAAGTAGTATGGATCGGGACGGGCCCCTGACTGAGTAATTTTACAGTTCAACTGCAAATTGTTAGTGTATGTTCCAGCTACCGAACCTAGCGGTAGTTTGTCCAGAAGGTTGTTTCCAATGTTTAACCCTGATACCGAAGCACCCTTCTCCAAAAACACCAGTTGGTTAGGAAACCAGGCATAGCTGGTGTTTGAGTTAATGATGAGATTGTTTTTCAGATCGATATTACTGCTGCTGCCGGCATGCAATCCAATAACATTGATTGTTGCGCTTCCCATCAGTTCTACGGTGTTGTTGTAAAACTTGACATTGTGCAGACCGCTTACCTGGGCCCTTACGATGTCTCCGGGATAACCACTACTAAGGGAATGAAATGTATTGTGATGAATGGACCAGTTGGCGCAATAAGCCGGACTCCAGTGAGCAATTCCATAGGATCCGCCTTTGATCCAATTGTTATCTATCTCCGCATCATTGATACTGAGTTCAATTGCATAA
>CAMLER010000081.1 GCA_946478915.1 uncultured Chryseolinea sp. | reverse complement strand
ACTATCCATGCGTGTAATCAGTGCGTTAAAGTCGTCCTTTGATTTTACTTCGATACCAATCAAAGCAGGACCGCTTTCTTTATTATTCTTTTGGATGAACTCAAACCTCACAATGTCATCGTTAGGTCCAAGAATATGATTGACAAATTCTTTCAAGGCCCCGGGACGTTGTGCAAAACGAACAATGAAATAATGCTTCAGCCCTTCATACAAAAGAGATCTTTCTTTGATCTCCTGCATGCGATCGATGTCATTATTTCCGCCGCTGAGGATACAAACTACTCTCTTCCCTTTGATCTGTTCTCCATATTGATCAAGGGCAGCAATTGCAAGCGCACCCGCAGGCTCCGCTACAATGGCATCTTCGTTATAAAGCTGTAGGATTGTTGTGCTGGCCTTTCCTTCAGGAACCAATAACATATCCGACAACACATCCTTGCAAAGAGCAAAAGTTATATCACCCACCTTCTTTACAGATGCACCATCCACAAACCGCTGTATCTTTTCCAGCACTACTGGCTTGCCAGCCTCCAATGCTTTTTTCATGGAAGGGGCTCCCTGTGGTTCGACACCAACAATTTTTGTTTGAGGTGAAAGCAATTTGAAATAATTTCCTACTCCGGCACAGAGTCCGCCGCCACCGATTGGAACAAAAATGTAATCTATGTTGGATAGTTCATCCAAGATCTCTTTCCCAACAGTGCCCTGTCCCTCGATCACTTTGAGATGATCGAACGGAGGAATGAACACCATGTCATTCAGCTCTGTAAATTCAAGCGCGTGTGCCTGGCATTCATCAAATGTATCACCGATAAGAACGATTTCTATGTTGTTCCCGCCGAACATTTTCACCTGGTTGATCTTTTGCTTGGGTGTAATGGCCGGCATGTAGATCACCCCGCGGATATTTAGATGCTTACAAGAAAATGCCACGCCCTGTGCATGGTTGCCGGCACTGGCACAAACAACTCCGCGCTTTCGCTGATCTTCATTCAGACTCTGGATCAGATTGTATGCCCCTCTGATCTTGTAAGAGCGGACGACTTGTAAATCCTCGCGCTTCAAATAAATTTCCGCGCCGAATTTTTCGGACAGCTTCCGGTGAAACTGCAGTGGAGTCTTGAGCGCAACAGACTTGAGTGCCTCAGCCGCTGCGTTGATATCCAGATTGAATTCTTTTATAGTGGAGGACATTGTTTAAATTTTTCACCACAGAGACACAGAGGCACAAAGAAAACTTTGTTGTCTGCGAATCTGATGTGTCTTATATTTTGATAAGAAATGTATTCTTCAAATCTTAATCCTTATTATCTCCGTGTCTCCTTGTCTTTGTGGTGAAGCACTTGATTGCTCTTTTGACAAGTCAAGAGGCAGCAGATAATTTTGCTACTACCTCCACTCGTTAAGTCAGCACCGTCCCGATGGCTATCGGGAACCGATCACCGATTGCCGTTTACCGTCCCGATAGCTATCGGGAACCGATCACCGTCCCGATAACAATCGGGAACCAATTAGTTGATCATGCTTGCCTCTACCGTAGCCTTCTCAGGTCTCAGCTTGCGCACAGCGGCTCCTGCCTGCCACAGTTCGCTTTCACGAACTTCTTTTAATTCTTCCGCAAGTTTTTCGCGATAGTCGGGCTTGCTGCAAGTTTCGATGGTACGTTTTGCTTCCTGACCCGATGCTACACTTTTATAGAGTTCCTGGAAAACAGGAAGTGTCGCTGCTTTGAATTTCTTTTTCCAGTCAAGCGCACCTCGTTGAGCAGTAGTCGAACAGTTAGCATACATCCAGTCCATTCCATTTTCAGCTACAAGCGGCATCAGACTTTGAGTAAGCTCTTCGACAGTTTCGTTAAAGGCTTCTGATGGCGAATGTCCATTAGCGCGGAGTACTTCGTACTGTGCTTCGAAGATTCCTGCTATGGCACCCATCAGGGTTCCGCGTTCGCCGGTTAAATCAGAATATACTTCTTTCTTGAAATCTGTTTCGAACAAATATCCGGAACCCAATCCAATCCCAAGCGCGATCGCTTTTTCCTTTGCATTTCCGCTGGCATCCTGGAACACGGCGTAGCTTGAGTTGATACCTTTTCCTTGCAAGAATAATCTTCTTACTGAAGTACCGGATCCTTTAGGCGCAGCCAGGATCACATCGACATCGGCAGGAGGGATGATACCCGTTTGTTCTTTAAATGTTATACCGAAACCGTGAGAGAAGTAAAGTGTCTTTCCTTTTGTCAGATATGGCTTGATGGTAGGCCACAATGCGATCTGACCAGCGTCAGAAAGCAGGAACTGCAGGATAGTTCCACGCTTTGCAGCTTCTTCAATA
The DNA here is from genome assembly GCA_946478915.1 of uncultured Chryseolinea sp. The sequence goes on along the minus strand of CAMLER010000081.1, from coordinate 9,745 downwards.
TCGAACAACGTTTCGCCGGGAACCCATCCATGGTCAACGGCTTTGTCCCATGTTTTGGAGTTCTTGCGCTGGCCGACAATTACTTTGAAACCATTGTCGCGGAGGTTTAATCCTTGCGCTGGTCCTTGTACGCCGTATCCGATGATGGCAATGGTCTCGTTCTTTAAAATGTCGAGCGCCTTTTCCATCGGGAATTCTTCGCGGGTAACCACTTCTTCTATAGTGCCTCCAAAATTGATCTTTGCCATAATATGTTTAGTTTTTTAGTTTTTGTTCTTCTTATAATTTACTACGCCACCTTCTTGTTCGAACGGTTGCTCAATTCAAAATACACGTCGCTACCTGCGAAGTATTCAGCTTGCTCTACTTCGATAAGCTTCTCCAGTTGGTGTTTTACCTTTTCCATCAGGTCAGACGTTGTGTAAACCAACAAGATTGCGTCGCCTTTCATGAAATCTTCTTCATTTTCATGAGCGATCAGCTTTTTTATTCGAACTCTTCTACGGTTCAATACATTCACAATTCTGTTGAGAATTGAGAAGTTGTTGTCTGCCGTAATCTGAAGTGTGAAATTCTGTTTCATAACTAAATATTAAAATCTCTCTGTTCCAGTTATTTTTTCTTTGGCACTTCCAATAGAACTTCGGCGACTCCTGCCCCGGCAGGTACCATCGGAAATACACAGTCCTCTTTGCCGACGACTGCTTCAAGGAAATACGGAGTTTTTGCATCAAGCATTTCCTGGATAGCAGATTGAAGATCTTCTCTCTTTTCAACCTTTCGGGCTGGGATATTGTAAGCTTCAGCAAGCTTTACGAAGTCAGGGTTTGCCATTTCGGTGAAAGAATATCGCTTCTCATGAAAGAGTTGCTGCCACTGGCGAACCATTCCCAGGAAGTTATTATTCAACACAAGTATCTTTACCGGAATCTTGTATTGCATAATCGTTCCTAATTCCTGCACCGTCATCTGATAGCCGCCGTCGCCTATAACCGCGACGACTTCCTTTTCAGGAATACCCAGTTTGGCACCCAGGGCTGCGGGCAAAGCAAATCCCATTGTACCGGCACCGCCAGAGGTAACGTTGGTCCTCGGTTCTTTGTATTTATAATAACGAGAAGTGGTCATCTGGTGCTGACCCACGTCGGTAACCACAATAGCTTCACCGTTGGTTGCAATAGAAAGGTGATTGATCACTTCTCCCATCGTCAGTATACCAGGAGGATTGAATTCATCCTTCGTCACTTTTTCGTATTCTATAGCATTGAGTTTTGTAAAAGACTCAATCCATTCCGCATGATTGTTCTTATTGCATTTTTTTATCAAAGACTGTAAAGCCTCCTTAGCGTCGGCATGAACTGCCACATCGGCCTTGATGATCTTGTGGATCTCCGCTTTGTCGATTTCTATGTGAACTACTTTTGCCTGTTTCGCATACTTGTTGACGTTTCCTGTCACCCGATCGTCAAATCGCATCCCAATTGCAATGAGCAGATCGCATTCATTCGTATTGATATTGGGACCATAATTTCCATGCATTCCCAGGAAACCTACATAGTTTGGATGGTCGGCTGGAATAGCGCCCAGGCCGAGCAACGTACAGGCTACCGGAATTCCTGTCTTTTCGGCAAAAGCCACAAGCTCTTTTGTTGCATCGGATAATAAAATTCCCTGACCCGCCAGGATGTACGGTCGTTTGGCCGCGTTGATCATTTTAGCCGCTGCTTCTACCTGGTCATTTTGCAATACTGGTTTTGGCTTGTACGTGCGGATGCTTTCGCACTTCGTGTACTGCGGTGCATCGATAATTTCATTCTGCGCATTCTTCGTGATGTCAACCAGAACCGGACCCGGGCGACCGGTACGCGCGATATAGAATGCTTTCGCGACGGCAGGAGCAATGTCCTTTGCTTCAGTTACCTGGATATTCCACTTCGTTACGGGAATCGTTGTATTGATCACATCTGTTTCCTGGAAAGCATCCGTACCCAACAGATGCGCAAATACCTGTCCCGTTATACAAACCAACGGTGTCGAATCTATCAATGCATCTGCGAGCCCCGTCACGAGGTTGGTCGCTCCAGGTCCCGACGTTGCAAATACGACGCCTGGCCTTCCCGTTACCCGGGCAAAACCCTGTGCTGCGTGGATCGCTCCCTGCTCATGGCGTACGAGTATATGGTTGAGTCGGTCAGCATAATGGAACAACGCATCATATATTGGCATGATTGCGCCGCCCGGATAACCAAATATTTTGTCAACCTGTTCTTCCACCAGGCATCGGAGCAGAATTTCTGATCCGGATATTTTTTTTGTCGACTGCTCCGCCTTGGCAGATTCAGTTGCAGTCTTAGTCTTCGTCAGTAACGCATCCATCGGCAGCAGTTTTTACTTGTTTTGCATACTTTAACAAAATTCCATTTCTAGCTCTTAGCTTGGGCGCAACCCAGGCTTCCCTACGTTTTGCAATAGTTGCTTCATCAACCATAAGGTTGATCGTATGGTTCTGAACATCTATTTCTATGATATCATCGTCTTCGACCAAACCGATCAATCCACCTTCATAAGCTTCAGGGGTGATATGACCGATCACGAATCCATGTGATCCCCCGGAGAATCTTCCGTCGGTGATCAAAGCGACACTTTTTCCAAGGCCCACGCCCATGATAGCTGAGGTAGGTTTCAGCATCTCGGGCATCCCCGGCGCTCCTTTTGGTCCTACATTCCGGATCACGACAACGTCGCCGGCCTTTACTTTTCCATCTTTTATTCCATCGACAAGTTCAAACTCCCCGTTAAAAACCCGGGCTGTGCCCTTAAATATTTCACCTTCCTTGCCAGTGATCTTTGCTACCGATCCTTCAGCAGCGAGGTTTCCGAACATGATCTGGAGGTGTCCTGTTTGCTTGATCGGTTTTTCAACAGGAAAAATCACTTTCTGATTTTCAAACTCCAACTCAGGCACATCCTTCAAATTTTCTTCGATGGTTTTGCCCGTCACCGTGATACAATCGCCGTGGAGATAACCTCTCTTCAGCATATACTTAAGAACTGCAGGCACTCCGCCGATCTTGTGAAGGTCTTCCATCAGGTATTTGCCGCTGGGTTTCAAGTCAGCAAGCAACGGTGTTTTGTCGGAGATCTGCTGAAAATCCTCCTGGGTCAACTTAACGCCGACCGATTTAGCCATTGCAATAAGATGAAGCACAGCATTCGTGGAACCGCCCAGTACCATGACCGTTGAAATCGCATTCTCAAATGCTTTTCGCGTCATGATGTCGCGGGGCTTCAAGTCTTTTTCAAGAAGGAATTTGATCGCTTTGCCCGCCGCTTTGCATTCTTCAGCTTTCTCCTGACTTAACGCAGGATTGGAAGATGAATAAGGTAACGACATGCCTAGTGCTTCAATAGCCGACGACATGGTGTTTGCTGTATACATCCCACCGCAGGCTCCGGCACCGGGACAAGAGTTTTGAACGATACCTTTAAAATCTTCCGGCGTGATAGTGCCCGCCATTTTTTGGCCCAGCGCTTCAAACGCAGAAATTATGTTAAGTTGGTGTCCTTTCCAGTTACCGCCTGCAATCGTTCCACCGTACACCATGATCGAAGGTCGGTTGAGTCTTCCCATCGCGATCAGTGCACCAGGCATATTCTTGTCGCAACCAACGACTGCGATCAGCCCGTCATAATATTGTGCGCCACAAACTGCTTCGATAGAATCCGCGATGATCTCCCGGCTTACCAAAGAGTAACGCATTCCCTCAGTTCCATTGCTGATACCATCGCTTACGCCGATAGTATTAAAGATCAAACCGACGAGATCATTTTCCCATACGCCTCCTTTAACGGTTTGCGCAAGTGTATTCAAATGCATGTTACAGGGATTGCCATCAAAGCCTGTGCTCACGATCCCTATCTGTGCTTTTTCCAAATCTTTTTCGGTCAACCCAATGGCATATAACATTGCCTGAGCTGCTGGTAACGTTGGATCTTGTGTGACGGTCTTGCTATACTTATTAAATTCCATTCGTATGTGTGTGATGCTAAATAATTACGTAACTAAAAGATTTTTCCCTTACCTGACATTTATAAGTTTCCTGAATGCTCGCGCCATAACTGTCGAACCAATCTTTCTTGAATGGCTTTGCATCTATCGATTCAATGGCAGCGATCTCTGCCGCAGTGCCGCATAGAAAAGCACTGTCGGCTTCTTCCAATTCCGTTGGACTGATTTTTTGTTCCTTCACTGGAATGTCCAACTCATGACAAATACTCATCACAATTTCGCGAGTTGTACCGGGAAGAATATGTCCGAGAGGCGGCGTGTAAAGGACACCATCTTTTTCCATGAAAAAGTTTGAACCCGGTGCTTGTGCTATGTTCCCTTCCATGTCGAGCATCAGTGCTTCGTCATAACCTCTGGCTTTGGCTTCGCTCGTGGCGAGTATCGAATTCACATAGTTGCCTGTTACCTTTGCTTCTATCTTCACTGAATTCGGATTCGGACGTTGGTAAGACGAAATACAAAGCTTAAGCATTTTGTCTCCGTGATACTTGTCCCATTCCCATGCACACATCAACAGGCTTACTTCAGTCGGTTGTGTCAGCGCCATATTAGGTCCGCAGTAAATCAGCGGACGGATGTATGCATCCGACAAATTATTTTTTTGTAAAAGGAGATAGGCAATTTGGATGAGTTCTTCGCTGTCATATTGATACGGAATTCCAACCAGCGCACAACCTTTCTTCAAGCGTTCAAAGTGTTCGAAAGCTTTGAATATCTTAACGCCATTCATGGTCTGATAAGCGCGTATACCTTCAAACACACCCATTCCATAATGAAGAGTTTGACTGTAAAAATCTGAATGAGCATCAACCGCTTTGCTGAACCGCCCGTTCAGGAAAATGATTGTGTCTTTCGTGTAGTACATATAACAATTGTTAGTTTGTTTTGCCCTTATAAAACAAAACCGCCCCGAGGCTATCGGGGCGGTTTGTGAATGTTTCTTTCAAAATATTATATCACCATCGCCCCTGCGGGTTTAAGAATAATCACGACAATGAGAAGCACGGATATCAAATCTACCATCGTAGATGAAATTGATCTGTATTCTGATAATTTGGTCGAATTCAGCATAATGTTCCGTGCGAGTACAATTGTCACAAATTATAGACTATAATTCAAGGTATTTTGCAGAAATATTTCACTGTTGCCGATAACAAATGTTAGGTAGAAGAACGCTTGTTAGCAGCTGACAATGCTAACTGTGGAGATATTCAACAATCCCGTCGCGGATAGCCGTAAACGTTTTTGTGAGAACATCTTCATTTTCTTCTAACAACGTAACACGGAAGCCTTGAAGTTCCGAACAAAACGAAGAGATCGGCACCACGCAAATGCCCTTTGCTGCCAATAGGTAGTACACGAATCTTTTGTCAAGCGGAATTTCGTCTTTGACCCACTTTTCAACCAGGCTTTTGATCTTCGGATCTTTGATAGCCATGTTCTGGTGTTTTTTTAATGTTCCATCCCGGAAAATAATGGTATTATAAAAAGCCCCGAAAGTTTCATTAAACGTGAGCTCCGGGACGGTATGAAAAATGTCTGCAATTATTTTGCTTCGGCGGCCGATATTATTGTTGGTTTCCTCCCGATATGCTTTAAACCTTGGATCGCCGAGTATTTTGGGGATGGCCACCTGCGGCAATTTAGTTGAGCACACTTCAATCATCTTTGCATTATCCAGTGCGTTGCAAAAGCGGTTGAAATCTGAATCCTTATCCCGGTTATAGTATTCCATCCAGCCACACCTTGCGCCGGGCCACGGCAATTCTTTCGAAATGCCTTTCATGGAGATTCCGGGTACGTCGTCGATTATCTCGGATAGGGCATACGCGCGTGCGCCGTTGTAGGTGATGTTGATATAGATCTCATCAGCTACAAGGAAAAGGTTGAACTCTTTTGCAATCTCTACGATACGCTTCAAAGTTTCCAATGGATATACCATACCCGTTGGATTGTCCGGGTTGATGATAAGAATGCCAACGATGTTTGGATTGTATTTTACTTTGTTATAAAGGTCGTCCAGGTCCGGATACCATTTGTTATTTGGGTCCAGCATATAGGTCAACGGTTCATGTGCAGCATGGGCAGCTTCCGCGCTGGAATGTGTCGAATATGCTGGCGATGGTCCGATCACACGCGAGGTTCGGGAAATGAACTGATAGACTTTTGAGATGGCGTCACCGAGTCCGTTAAAAAAACAGATATCATCGGCAGTGATTTGTGCTCCACCCATCTCGTTGGTTTGCTTCGCCAGGAATTCTCGTGTCTCCAGCATCCCCTTCGAAGGACAATAACTATACGTATCATCCTCTTTTGCCAGGTCCGATACAATATCCTTGATCCATTGTGGAAGTAAATGATGTTTTTGGATCGGGTCGCCGATGTTTTCCCACGAGATTGCCAGCCCCAGCTTCTTTAGCTGATCAGCCTTTTTTACGTTTTCGCGTATCTCATAACTGAGTTCCTTAGCGCCGGCTTTGAGTAGTCTTTGTCTCATTTAATTTTCATGAAGATTGCAAAATTAGAAGATTGTAGGATTGAAAAAGTGGCAAATTGAAAAATTCAAAGAATGTGGGGACGTTTCATGTGTTAACCTTGAAATCTCACATCAGAATGTTGTTTACAGCGCTGACCGGTGGGGGTAGGTCTTTTTCATCAAGCAGTTCCCGTAGGTCAATTTCTATTGTTCTGCTCAGGGCAGCCATTGGTACATCATTTGGACTTCCTTCAAAGGGATTTTCAGTTACTTCTCCGATTTTGTCCATCGTGAGAAATACCCAGCAGACCAAGACCGTGAAAGGGATCGTCAACCAGATAAAATGCTCACCAAGTTTGTCGAACTCCTGTAACATCCCAAAAGGAACGAGTAGTGTAAAAAGGCAAACGAAATACAGGTTCAGGGTAGCAAACTGACGGGGATATGGGAAGTTCTTGATTCGTTCGCATTTACCCTGTTGTTCATAAAGATTGACGAGCATATTTTCCATTTCGACATGACGAAAGTTGTCTATCAATCCTTTTTCGGCAAGCATTCGTAAGTCAGCTGACTGCAACGCAATGACGTGTGTCGCGCGGTTTTTTTTTCCTAGTATATAGTCGAAATCATTTTCCGAAAAATATTTGGCCAGTTCGACGTTCAATTGTTCCTCCAATTCTGGTATACTGTAATGACTGCGGTATTCGGCATTATAACTTTTTGTCAGATTTTCCCAAGGGCGCGGTTCACGGAGTTGGAAACGCAAAGCAGTAAGCCAACCAATATGTCGATAAATAAGCCTCTTGTGAATTTGCGCAAGGTCGTCATGCGAAAAGGTATCGCCCGTATTTTTGATTGTAATAAAATCTCGCACCAATATCCCCCATGAGCGACTTGAGTTGATAATGGATCCCCAGATTTGCCTGGCTTCCCAAAGACGTCCATAGGTTGCGTTGTTTTTGAAGCCGACAATAAAAGCAACAGCTGTTCCGATCAACGCGATGGGTAACCAGGGAATAGTCAGACGGATATCAAATACCTCGTAAAGCACTGTCGGGATCGTTCCCAGGACTAAAAGAAAGTAGATGTCTCGACGGGTCCAGTACAATACTTCCCGTAATGTGTAGTGCTTTCCCGTGTGCATAAAGAATTAATGGGTATGGTTTTGAATTTTTGTTTCGTCCAGGTCAATTTGAGCTTCCTGCTTTCTTATCACGTCGTCGCTGAACGCTTCCGCTCTACGGAGTTGAAACAGTTCATCTCGCTGACGTGCATATAATTCAGCCAAAACTTGATTATATCGATCGATTTCCTCTTTGGCCATGGTATCACATTCGAGAGATTCCAGTCTTGCGCGAATTTCAGTAATATCTTCCTCCATATTCTTTTTCAGGAGGCCGACCAACTCGTTATTTACAAGGTCTGATTGAAATTTGTCATTTAATAACGCAAGCCCGGCTTCCTTAAGACGTAGTTGAATACCGGCTTCCTGTTGACTCAAGGGAGGTCTTACATCACTTTCCTTAATGTTGACCCACCGGATAACATGCGTTAAAGTGAGTCCCTGAAAAACTAGCGTAACCAGAATAACGATGAAGGTGATAAACAAAATCAGGTTTCGATAGGGAAATACCTCCCCATTTGTTATCAGCAATGGAATCGATAGCGCGGAAGCCAGAGACACAACGCCACGCATACCCGCCCATCCGATGATCAGTGGGCCTTTCCACGTGGGGTTGGCATTATCGGCACGCACGCGGTTATTTAACCAAATTGGCACATAGGCTATAGGAAATACCCAAAGCAGACGAACCACAATTGCAACAAAGCTGATGATCAGCCCATACTGGACGGCCTGCCAGACTGAATAGTCCCCAAGTTCTGCGATCACAATCGGCAACTCCAGGCCGATGAGTATGAAGACCAATCCATTTAGGATAAAAGTTATGGTTGTCCAGAATCCAGTGGCTTGCATTCTGCTATCTCCTCTTTTTAATATTTTATGCGATCGGTAGGAGAGGAACAGCCCCCCGCTCACAACAGCCAGCACACCGGAAAAATGGAACTGTTCTGCGGCAAGGAACATGATGTAAGGCGACATGGCGGTGAGTGCGGCATCTATGCTGGGCGTTGTAGGCAGACGCGTGTGAATAATATAGATGATGCACGCAACGCCTATTCCGATACCAATGCCCATGCCGGCCGCAAGGATAAATTGCATGACAGCATTGCCGAAATCGAACTGTCCACTGACAACCGCTGCCAATGCAAACCGAAATACAATCAAACTCGAAGCATCGTTTACTAGACTTTCACCCTCTAGGATTGCAACGAGTCGTTTGGGTACGCTCACATTTTTTAGAACGGAGGTCGCAGCAATTGCGTCAGGCGGCGAAATAATTCCGCCCAACAAAAATCCCAATGCCAGTGTGAAGCCTGGGATTATGGCAGTGGAGACGAAGGCAACGCAACCGGCCGTGACAATGACCAACCCGAATGCCAGCATGGCCACGACCCTTCGCCACTTCCAGAATTCTGACCAGGAAGTAAACCAGGCTGCTTCATATAGTAGGGGTGGCAGGAAAATAAGAAAGATGATATCTGGGTCAATTCGAATATGCGGGACGCCCGGTATTAGGCTCAAGGCCAAACCACCGATAACCAAAAAGATAGGATACGAGATTCTGAATTTATTTGCCAGCATGATGAGGAATAGCACGCCGGCCAGCAGAAATAAGATCAGTAAAACATCATAGTGCATAGATATGCAATATAATGTGTTTGTGAATCCAGGACGTGAAGCGGGCCGTTTGGTGGTTAATCTTTTTCGATGTCAACAAACCGACTCCGCGTCAAACTGCTTTACTTCAAGACGCCGCTGAGGTGGTCGCGCCGCTGCTTTGGACTTCTGCCCGAGACACGAATAAACAGCTTTTCAAACGTCTTCGCATCTTGAAAGGTTAGTTTTTGCGCGACTTCTGGTAAGGTCATAGTAGTATCGCTCAGCATGATTTCGGCTTCTGCAATCAATCGCTCCTCCACAAAGTCTGCCGGAGATCGCTTGGTCACGAGTTCAATGACTTTGCTGAAATGCCGCGCGTCGAGGGACAACTGTTCAGCAAAATCTTTGATTTTGTAGACGTAATTGGTTCTTCCATTTACGATATCATCGATATGCTGATCGACAAGGTCCAGGAACT
>CAMLER010000080.1 GCA_946478915.1 uncultured Chryseolinea sp. | reverse complement strand
CGATGAGCTATCCAAATTCATTATTCATATCTCAGCGAGTCTACCGGATTTGAGGTTGCGGCTTTGATGGACTGAAAACTCACCGTAGCCCAGGCAACAATTATCGCCAGCATACCGCTAAGAATTATTACCAGCGGGCTCACATTGATCCGATACACAAACTCCTCAAGCCATTGATTTGAAATATACCACCCTGCGAGTGCAGCAGGTAGGAACGCGATTAATACAAGCAGCGTAAACTCACGGGATAAAAGAAAAGCAAGATTGCGAACCGATGCACCCATGACTTTGCGGATCCCTATCTCTTTGGTTCTTTGCTCCGCCGTAAATGCTGCTAAGGCGAATAGGCCGAGACAAGCCACAAAGATTGTAAGACCCGAAAAAATGGCGAAAGTCGTTCCCATTCTTTGCTCGGCTCTGAAAAGTTCATCAAAGCTTTGATCTAAAAACGAGTATTCAAATGGTTCGTTAGCGGCATGCTGCTTCCAAAATGACTCAACCTTCTGAACCAACGCCGTTGGACTACCTTCATACCGGATGAAAAGGGTATTGGCATTTGGCTCAAGCAAAATGGCTAGGGGGCGTATCTGATCCTTGAACGATTCGAAGTTGAAATTCTTAACAATCCCAACGATCTTCAGCCTCCTCATTCTATTTTGGTCTGGATATATCAGTTCCTCCCCCACTGGGTTTTCGAAATTAAATTCTTTGGCGGCAGCCTCGTTTAGAATTACCGCAGCTGTATCTGTGGCAAATTCACGCGAGAAAAATCTTCCATCCGTCAGTTCAAACTTCATCACTTTTTGATGATCATGATCAGCACTGTAGACGCCCAAAACGTGATCCTGTTCTGACCCGGCTTCTTTAAAAACTGTTGTATTATTAACACCCGGAAAATTATTATTTGAATAACTCATTTCCATCACGCCTTGCTCCTGGCTCAGTGCATTTCGGAAGGCTTCCTTGTTTGCCTTAAGCCGGAAAGTATTTTTCACAACCAGGATGTTCTCTTTGTCAATGCCAAGATTCTCTTCCTGCATAAACTTAATTTGTTCATAGACAACTGCTGTGAAAATGATCAGGAAAATAGAAATTGAAAACTGTAAAACAACGAGGAAACTTCGAACACCTTTGCTTTTCATACCAGCTCTGACCTTTCCCTTAAGGACATCAACAGCATTGAAGGAGGTTAGATAAAATGCCGGATAGCTTCCAGCAACGAAACCGACGAAAATGATAAGACCAACGATGGCAGCGATGAACCAGGGTTGTAAAAATACATCCATTTCAAGTTCTTTACCTGAAAGGAGGTTGAATGGAGGCAACAGGTAGTAACACGCAATCAGAGAGACCATCACGGCAATAAGGCTAAATATCATGGACTCGGATAAGAACTGTCCGATCATCTGTTCCCTAAGCGATCCAAGAGTTTTGCGCAGTCCGACCTCTTTGGCGCGGCCCGCCGCGCGCGCCGTTGAAAGGTTCATGAAATTGATACAAGCTATTACAAGAATGAACACACCTACGCCTGCAAAAAAATAAATATATTGGATGTTACCCTTTGGCTCAAGATCCTGAATCGAAGGCGATTTTAAATGAATGTCTGTAAGTTTAATTGTGTAGAAGCCATACGATCCGCCGGACTCACGCAGTTGTTGTAGTGTAGAACTCATAAAACGTTCTACTGCTGGTCCCACATATTTCTCAACAAGCTCAAGAAATTTCTTATTGACAGGTTCCAGATTGGCCTTTTCATGAAGCATGAAATAAGTGAAGATATTGTTGTTGATCCATTCCTTGCTTTGAAGTCTGTCACCGGATTCTGCTGAAAGCAACACGCTGAAATCAAAATGCGAATTGGTGGGTGGATTTGCTGCAACACCTGTGACCTTGAAAGTTCGCTTTCCATCATCCAGTGTCACAAGTTTACCAATAGCTGTTTCCTTAGCGAAATATTTTTGTGCTACTTCTTCCGTCATCACCATTGTATTGGGTTCGGTCAGAAGTGTCTTTCGGTCGCCCTCAAGAAGCTTGTAATCGAAAAATTCGAAAAAGTTTGAATCAACATAAAATACCTTGGATTCTGCAAATACTTTGTCTCCATATTTTATAGCAGGCTCACCATAGTACGGGCCGATTCTGGTATATGATTCCACTTCGGGCAGCTCTTCAAGCAATGCCGGTCCCATAGGGGGAGGTGTGTTTGAAACTGTAATATCTTGGGGACCGATTTTAGCGTGCAAACCAACTTGATAAATTCGCTCCGAATTGCTATGAAATTTGTCGTAGCTCAATTCATCCGCAATATAAAGGATGATGATCAGGCAGGTCGTCAATCCGAGCGACATCCCTAAAATATTAATGGCAGAATAGAATTTATAACGCGCGATATTTCGCAGCGCGATCTTGAAATAATTCCGTAGCATATATTTTATCCGAAATAATTTAAACCGGAGCGTGCCACACCTCAAGCGTCGCTATTCATCACGCAATGTTTTGACAGGATTCATCGACGCCGCTGTCAAGACCTTGTACCCAACCACCGTTATCGACACAAGGAACATGATTGCAATTCCAACGACAAAAGTTGCAGTGGTGGTAGGCAGGTAGTAGTTCCAAATGCTTCCCATCAAAAGATCTACAGCAAAATAACTTAACACCGAGCCTCCAATAGAAGCTACTACGAGTATGATGAAAAATTCAGTATTGATGATCCGCGTAATATTAGTGACTGAAGCACCCAACACTTTCCTGACTCCAATCTCCTTTGTCCTCCTGATAATATTTAATGAAACAAGTGTAAACAATCCCGTTGCGGACAGCATGAGTGCAACAACGCCCAGGAATGTATACATGGTCATAATATTTGTATTGACGTCTTCTACTTCGTTCGCAATACCAGCGAGCATGCTGCCATTATATAATCTATTGGGGAAAATCTCCTTCCATTTCTCCTCCATAAACCGGTTTACTTCAGGAACCTTGGATGCTTTGGTATTTACAACGATCTGGCTATACTTTTCTGGCCCGACGTAACGGATCATCATCGGTTCCATGGGACGCCACAGTCCAGCGGTATAAACATCCTTCACCACTCCAACCACATACAATCTTACAGAGTCTTTCCAGATTACTTCTTTACCCAAAGGTTTCTCCCACCCGAAAACAGAAGCCATTTTTTGGGAAATGATAATTGATTCCTTTTTGTCTGTCTCTGAATCCTGGACAAAGTCACGACCTTCGAGAAGGGTGAGATTCATCGTCTTCAGATAAGCGTCACCAACATCAATAATATCTACCTCAACCTGCTTCGATTCATGCTTTACCGGTTCGTGCGCACGATTGGAAAAAATCCCGCTTGCTGCACCCGCCATCGAAATAATTTCAGGGTTTGACGCCAACGAGTTCCTGTAGGTTTCAAATTCTTCTCTTGTATTTAACCACGCTATCACCGAACCTTTCTCATCGAAGCCGAGATCGTAATCCCTCTGGTACCGGGCGTTTTGCCAAAAAGCAATGGCGCTTACGATGGCAATCAGTGAAATGGCGAATTGAAGTCCAAGCAGCGTACGCGTGAAATAATTCGTGCCTCCGAATTTCAGTTTGCCTTTCAGAATATTGATCGGCTCGAACTTGCTAATATAAAATGCCGGATATCCGCCAGCAATTAAACCTGTAAACAATAGCACCGCGCCAGTGAAGATCCAGAACTGTGGATTATCGGAATAGTGCGGAGTGAGACGCATGTGTTCCCACATTATATTCCATCCATCGACAAGGAATTTGCTACCGACCAAACCTACAAGGAGGGCAAGAAAACAAACAAGTGTCGTTTCACCAATGAACTGAATTATCAACTGTTTTCTAAGGCCACCCATTACCTTCCTGATGCCAATTTCCTTAAGTCTTCTCGATGAAATGGCAATAGCTGTATTTGTCAGGTTGAAACATGCAATCAATAAGATGAGGATTCCCATAACGGATGAACCAACGATGGCGGCTATTGGCGGAGCATCCCATGTCCACGTGCGCACTTCACTAGCGCGATCGTTGTGTGCCATTGAAGGAAAGTGGTCAAGGGCAAGCTCTCTGATAATAAAATCCTCTCTTACCTTATTGTTGTTCGCCGTATAGGGTTGAAGTTGCTTGTATATTTCACCTAAACGACCAGGGTCCTTGATTTGCAGGAACAACGTGGATTCTTGTGTCCAATTGTTATCCTGGACTTCCTTATGTTCATCCTTACAATTCTCGAAGTTCAGATAAGCTTCCCGGAAGTAAAAACTTGAATTTTGTGGAGGTTCCTTGAAAACACCCGCGATCTTAATTTCTTTTAACTCCTGGCCAATTACCTGGGTGATGGTTTTTCCATACGCTTCCTCGGCAGAGGCAAATAACCTTACTGCCATTTTATCGCTTATGAAAACGCTCCTAATATCATGCAGTGCCTTGGGATCCCCATTAATAAAATCGAACGAGAACATTTCGAAAAAGTCTGGATCAACATAAGCGAGGTTAGACTGAAACAAATCATCTTCTCTCTTAAAATTAGACCAGGAAAAGAAAAACCGAGTGGACTTCTCAACATCATTGAAGTTCTGATCAATAATGGTGCGCAATGGCAGTGGTGCAAATCCGAAGCGAGTCAGTTGATCGTCAAATTCACGAATGGCGCTTACGCGATAGATCTGCTCGCCGTTCTTGTGTACAGCATCGAAAGTTGCATCGTTCTCATACGCAAAATAAGCGACGATACAGTACGCTATAGCGATGCCCATCCCGAAAATGTTGATGAAGATGAAGAGTTTATTCTTCATCATGTTGCGAAGTGTGATCAGAAAGAAATTCTTCAGCATAGCGAAAAGAAGTTATAGATATACCTTAGACAGTATATCCCTTGCCAGGGTTGCATGTAGGAACGAGAACTTTCAGACGTTGGTTGTCTGAAAGTTCCGGCCATCCTGGTTTATCAGATATGAAATTGCTCTTTGATGTTCTCTGTTACGACTTTTCCATCGAACAGGTTGATGATGCGGTGCGCGTAGTTTGCATCATAAGGAGAGTGAGTAACCATGATGATGGTGGTGCCTTCTTCATTCAACTGTGACAACAGCTTCATCACCTCTTCACCATTTGCTGAATCAAGATTACCAGTTGGCTCATCGGCGAGGATCACGCGAGGCTTCGCTACAATGGCACGGGAAATAGCAACACGCTGCTGCTGTCCGCCCGATAATTGTTGCGGAAAGTGATTTCTGCGGTGCATAATATTCATACGCTCCAAAACCTCCTCCACTCTCTGTTTGCGCTCAGCTGAAGGGACCTTCATGTACAACAATGGAAGCTCCACGTTTTCAAATACCGTAAGCTCATCGATCAGATTGAAACTTTGGAACACGAACCCGATCGATCCTTTGCGAAGTTGCGCACGCTGACGTTCTGAATATCGTGCTACTTCATGTTCTCCGAAATGGTATTCACCTCCCGATGGATTGTCCAACAGGCCGAGGATATTGAGCAAGGTAGACTTTCCGCAACCAGACGGACCCATAATGGCAACAAACTCACCTTCCTTAATTTCAATATTAATGTTGTTTAAGGCGGTGGTTTCTACTTCTTCAGTCGTATAGACTTTTTCAAGGTTTTTCAGTTTGATCATGGTGAGTTTATTTTTTGATGGTTGGAGGACTTATTTAGTTTGATTTAATACTTCTATTTCTTGTAATGGTTACTCCAGTTCGATATTCGATATTCGATGTTCATCTCCTTAGTTCAACAACAAAACTTCGTTCGTACCAAAATTCTCATACGAAGAGGTTATGACCTTATCTCCTGGTTCTAGGCCTTCAAGCACCTCGAAATTCTCCGCACCACTCTTTCGGCCCAGTTTAATATCTCTCTTGACAGCGCGGTTATCATCGTCGAGCACATAAACCCAGTTTCCACCGGTATCTTTGTAAAATCCGCCAACCGGCAAAAGCAGTTCCTCAGACGATTGACCTAATTCAATTCTCAACCGGAGTGAAAGACCTCTGATGATCCCTTTTGGTTGCTCACCTACAAAGTTCATATCGACTTCAAATCGGCCGTTTGTGGCACCTGGATATTTGTACGCAATCACCAGGTCGTATTCTTTATTGTTGAATGTCGTGGTAGCATGCAATCCAGTGGTTATACGAGGCAGATATAATTCATCAATAGGAACTTTTACCTTATAACTTCCCACCACATCTATCCAACCAAGCCGTTGGCCAGTGTTGATACTTTGTCCCGGATCCAGCTGAGGTCGTGATAACTGTCCATCTATGGGCGCACGAATAACAAGGTTATCCAGAATTTTGCCCGCGCCCTCCAGGCTTTGCATCATTCGAAGTTCAGACTGCATGATATCCTTAACCTGTCTGATACGCTCGATTGAATCAGCTCTATATGTTCTATAGGTAATTTCGCGTCTTTTAAGGTTAAACAGATAGTCAGCTTCTACACTTTCAAAATCTTGCTTTGAAACCAGTTTCTTTTCATACAATGTTTTTTGCCTTTGGTATTGCGGAACCAATTTTGCCAATTCCTTGTCCACTTCTGCCAAAGTTTGCTGTTGAGCCAGATCATTTTGCGTCAATGACAAGCGAGTTTGCCTCAATTCATTCACACTCTGGTTCAGAGACGCTTCCTGCTGTAAGACTTGTATTTCCCGGTTCAGGTTGCTTAATTCAAGAATTATATCTCCTTCTTTTACCATCGCGCCGCTTTCGGCAACTACCCTTTTGATGGTTCCACCCTCGACGGCATCCAGATAAACCGTACGGCTCGGTTCAACAATTCCTGTCTGAGGTATAAACTCCTGGAAAACCCCGCGCTTTACTTCCGAAATAGTAATCTTATCCCTATCGATCTTGAGTTTTGACCTACGGTCAGCGAAAATGAACTGATAGCCTATAAAAACCACAAACAGGGCAATTCCACCGTAAGTAGCTACTTTCTTTACCGTCCACTTCTTCTTTTTTATTTGCTTATCCATTCAGACTTATGATTTATGATCGCTCAGATCATATTATTAAAACCAATATGACGTGTACCCCGAATGCCAACAAGTGTGCCAACCGCCGGAAGGCCAAATACGCTCATTATTTGAGTTCCTAACTTTAAATTTCAGTTCAGATGTGAACGTCAATGTCCGCATTCGAACGGCTATATTTATGGCAAATGTGCGTTTCTTGCTTAATAAGCAGGGACACAACTTTCGGTATATACTTTGCCCATTAGCGGACAACTATTAATATCCAGAATCCAAACCAAGCCAAAACCGAATTTTAATGGAACAGAAAAGCGGGAAAATCCTAATCGTTGACGATAACGAAGACCTCTTAAAAGCAGCCAAAATGCATCTCAAGCGACACTTCTCGCAGGTGGATGTTGAGAAAAATCCAGAGGCAATACCCGCGCTAATGAACAACGAGGACTACGATGTAATTCTCCTGGATATGAATTTCACGAAAGATGTCAGCAGCGGAAGCGAAGGATATTACTGGCTTGAACGGATCCTGCAACTTGATCCCTCAGCCGTAGTAGTACTGATAACTGCTTACGGGGATATCCAAATGGCCGTAAAAGCGATTAAAGCGGGGGCCACCGATTTTGTTGTGAAGCCATGGGAAAACGAAAAACTCTTAGCCACACTTTACTCGGCGATGAGATTGCGCGAGTCGCGGGATGTAATAGAAAATCTGAAGATCAAGAACCAGGAAATCAACCAGGTGTTGAACGACCGGTATAGCGAGATTATCGGGCAAAGCGCGGCGATGCAGAAAATCTTCCAAACCATTGATCGTGTCGCAAAGACAGACGCAAATGTGCTTATTCTTGGAGAAAATGGAACTGGTAAAGAATTGATTGCGCGGGCGATCCATAGAAATTCATCCAGGAAGAATGAAAATTTTGCCAGTGTCGATCTCGGATCTATCACCGAGACCCTATTCGAAAGCGAACTTTTCGGACATAAGAAAGGATCGTTCACCGATGCGAAAGAAGATCGAGCCGGACGATTTGAAATGGCCAATCATGGAACTTTGTTTTTGGACGAGATTGGAAACTTGTCAATGCCGCTTCAGGCGAAGCTGCTTACGGTTCTTCAAAACCGAAAGGTAAGCCGTGTTGGGTCCAACAAAGATACCCCAATTGATATTCGCCTTATCTGTGCTACTAATATGCCGCTCTATGAAATGGTAAAGGAGAACCGTTTTCGACAGGATCTTTTGTATCGGATCAACACGATAGAAATCGAGATTCCGCCTTTGCGCGAGCGGTTTGAGGATATTCCTCTTCTGGCTAATCATTTCTTAAAGCATTATGCTTCAAAATATGACAAGAGTGTAACCAAGATCAGTGAAGCCGCCATGTCGCGCATGCATAAGCATCCCTGGCCTGGCAATATTCGGGAGCTTCAACACGCGCTCGAGCGTGCTATCATTCTCAGTGCCACGAGTGTACTCCAACCGGAAGATTTTAATTTCACTCCTTCTTCCGGAAAGGAAGATGGCCAGCTAAGCCTCGACCAATACAACCTGGAGGAAGTAGAAAAACTTCTTATTCGAAAAGTTCTTAAAAAATACAATGGCAATATTACCCAGGCCGCGTCGGAGCTCGGGCTTACACGATCGTCGCTGTATAGGAGGTTGGAGAAATACGGACTATAAGCTGACAGCTGACAGCGATCAGCAGACAGCTTTAGCGCAGTCGGTGACACGTTTAACGCAAAATGCGTAACGCAGAACGCCTGAGTGTTCTGTGCGCACTTTTTGCACCCGGTATCAACTAGACCGGAGGTAGCTCGTTCAGACAGGCAACCTCAACACCTCAACACCTCAACACATCAACACGTCAACACGTCAACACCATTGTATTGTTTTACAAGCGATAATCGCAGAACTTTAAGCCGAGAACCTTTAACTTGAAATTCGGCTTTAATGATTTTCGTGCCCGCGTAATAATCCGGGTGGTGCTGCTGGGGTTAACTATGGCCTTGTTCGTCTATATGATTTCAAGGCCCAACATGCTTTTTGCAGCGATGCTTATGGGCATCATCATTATCCTTCAACTTGTAGACATTTTTAAGTTCATCAGTCAAACCAACCGCAAGCTTACGCGCTTTCTTGAGTCCGTCAAATATTCTGATTTTATCTCAGGCTTTGCAGCCGATAACCGGCTTGGCAAAAGTTTCAAGGAACTTAACATCGCATTTAACGAAGTTCTGGAAGCCTTTCGAAAGGCGCGCTCCGAAAAAGAGGAGCACTGGCAATATCTGAACTCTGTCGTCCAACAAGTTCGGACAGGTATCTTATCATTTGATGGCGATGGAAACGTGCAACTTATAAATACCAATGCCAAACGATTCATTGGATCCTCCACCATTAAAAATATCAAAGAGCTAATACCCCAGAATCCAAAACTTTATCATGCAATAAACAGCGCTGAGCTTGGTAAAAGCGAACTTTATAAAGGTCCAAACGAAATATACCTCACCATCCAGTCGACTGAGTTAAGAATTCGCGGCACAGATGTAAAGTTGGTTACCCTTCAAAACATCCAGCCCGAATTGCAGAAACAAGAGCTTGAAGCCTGGCAAAACCTCACGCGGGTTCTTCGTCATGAGATCATGAACTCCATAACTCCAATTTCCTCCCTAACGTCTACGCTACGCGAAATTCTGGATCATGATATGGAACGAAAAAATTCTCATTATGAACTGAAGGAAGAAGGAGCCGAGGATCTCAAAGAAGGATTAAGTACCATTGAAAACCGTAGCCGCGGACTCATCAAATTTATTGATGCTTACCGCGAATATACTTCCCTGCCAAAACCGAAGATGACAACAGTAAGGCTAAAGGATATGGTCACACATGTTGCTCAACTTATGCGGACAGAGCTAAAGAAGACCAATATAGACTTTCATTATGAGTGTAATTCCGAATACCTTACCATTCAAGCCGACGTCGAAATGATAGAACAGGTGTTGATCAATCTGCTGAAAAATGCAATTGAGGCTCTTTCAGAAACAGATCATCCAAAGCTCGAACTCATTGGGACGTATGATGAGAACACGGTCAAGATAGAAATCATTGATAACGGTCCTGGCATCATCAAAGAGGCGCTCGAGCACATTTTTGTTCCATTTTATACCACGAAGAGAACGGGATCCGGAATTGGTTTGAGCTTGTCTAGACAGATCATGCAAATGCACAACGGCTCAATTACGGTGGAATCAATTCCCGACGAAAAAACGGTTTTTACATTAAGGTTTTGAATCCGGATCGATTACTGGCAGCGTAATATAAAAGGTGGTCCCTTTTCCAATAGTTGATTCAAACCAGATTCTTCCCTTCATTTGCTCGATTGCCTGTTTGCTGATAGCAAGTCCAAGTCCTGATCCGGAGCGCTTCGTCGTAAAGTGTGGCGAAAAAATTCTTTCAGCTTCCTGATCGGTGATCCCTTTTCCAGTGTCTTCAAATCCGATAAGGTAGTCCCCGTTTTTCCTGGACAGGCTCACCGTGACCCGCATTGCTTTACCGGGCTGAGCGGACTGAAACGAATTCAGAATAAGATTCGAAAATGTTCGACCGAGTAGTTGGTCATCGCCGAGGACAAACGCCTCTCTTACTTCGGCGCTGAATTCCAGGTCACCGGCATGCATGTGTAAGTCCACAATTCTTTTAAGTAATGATACGAGTTCCAACGGATGCATTACTGGCTCTGGCATCCTCGCAAAGGAGCTGAACGATGATGCAATTTCGTTCAATGTTTCAACTTGAGTAAGAAGAGATGCGACCGCCTTAGCTGTTTTTTCCGACGTGTGATTGTTCGACGTAAGTGAACGTTCCAACTGTTGCAGCGTTAACTTCATTGGCGTCAATGGATTTTTGATTTCGTGCGCAACCTGCTGGGCGATTTCGCGCCACGCGCGCTCACGCTGTGTTTGTTCAAGCTCGGCTTTACTTTCTCCCAACTTGAACAACATTTGATTGTATTCCTTAACCATCAGACCGATTTCATCGTCGGCGTTCCAGACCAGTGGTTGGTTCGTCTTAACCAACGAAGTTCGTCGAAGGGATTGGGTAATGAATTTGAGTGGGAATGTCAGCCATTGTGATACGAAGTACGATAGTATCACCAACCCGATAAAAATCAGCGCAAAAATACTGAGGATATTGGCAAGAATCGAAATTTGCACTTTCTCAAGCGAATATGCTGACTGGAAAAACGGTATACCGAGAATACCAATCAACCTGCCTGTTCGAGGTGCCTTCAAGGCTGCGTAGGACACGAAATATTCCAGCTTGCCAACATTCTCTGTTTGGATCAACAGATTTTTTCCAGCCAATATCTCGTGCCGGGCCCTCGGGTTGATATAACCGGAAACAAGATTATTTTCTACGATAAGCGGTTGGCTCGAGGCAATGATCTCACCGTTCACATTAAAGACATTGGCATCAAGGTTGGTCAAATTTGCCAGGTCGGTCAGGTGATTTTCAAAGCTGCCGAGGTCTCCTCTTCCTTCATCGAGATAATTGTCAAGGTAGACCGAAAGTTGTGTCCCAAATGACTCCGCTTTGTTAAGGTACTCGTTGTTCAACTGGATCTGCGAAGAAATATTCGTCAGATTAAGTGTAGTAGCACTTACAATGATCAAGGGAAGAAAAAATGCGGCATTCAATAACAGTTGTATCCGTGCTGAAAAAAAAAGCTTTTCGCCACGCAGGTAGTTCTCAATACCCAGGAACAGTAATTGAAAAAGAATAATAGCAAGACCAAGTACCAGCCAAAATGAAAAGTTTGCAAGGATAAAGGCAGGCTGTGTTTGTGGCGACGAAACTACCGCGATCCGGCCATTCTGATCCTCTTGCGCAATATGGTCAAAGCCGTCCTCCAGAAGTCCCACTGTATGAAGCTCGGGACGGCCGAGCCATTCCCGTTGAAAGCCAACTTCGTAGTTAAAATCACCGGAACTAAAGAGGAGGCTGGTATCAGAATAAACCGCATAGCTTATGTCCTGTGAGCGATAAAATTCTTTGAAACTATTGTCTACCAATAGTT
>CAMLER010000079.1 GCA_946478915.1 uncultured Chryseolinea sp. | reverse complement strand
CATGATTTATTTAGTTTTTGTTATGAAATTACTTATTTCTTTGCTGTGAATCTGGTAGCGATTTTTTAGATCTCACCGTGCTTACTTCGTCGGCCGTAACCTCGCTTGCCTTATTCCCAAAATTTTGCCTGATGTAAGTTAAGACATTTGCGACTTCCTGATCTGATAAAAAGCCATGTTGAGGCATAGCGTTTATATATGTTTCGCCATTGACTACAATACTTTCGTCCATGCCATTTAACACGATCTTAATCAGTCTCTCCTTATTGCCTGTTACCCAATCTGTGCCAGCGAGGGGAGGAAACCTTCCGGAGGCCCCTTTTCCATCGCTTTGATGACAGGTAGCACAATACAAAGAAAAAACTTTCTGGCCGCCGGCAACAATGTCCTTTTCGAGATTGTCTTCAATTTTGTCAGGCGTTCTGATGTGCGACAGACCCTTTCTTTCTTCCATTTTGGCAAGATGCTTTTCGTCAAAATTATCTCTATCTTGCTTGTACATCACTCTCCAGATCTTCCCTTTTTCAGTATCGGCGATATAGATTGATCCATCTGGTCCTTCAGCTAGACCCATCGGACGGTAAACAGCGTCGCTAACATTTATGATAGGATCGACGCCTGCAAATCCATCAGCGAAAACTTCGAATTGTGCCGTTGGTTTTCCGTCTTTAAAGGGAATGAACCCAATGAAATAGCCAGCTTGCGGGTAGGGCGCACGGTTCGTTGAACCATGGAATGCAACAAATGCACCAAACTTATATCGCTCTGGAAACTGATTTCCCTGATAAAAAAGTAAATCGTTCGGTGCCCAGTGTCCAGGGAATCCTACCAACGGTTTTTCAAATTGATCGCACCTGCCGATCATGTTTCCATCGCCTCCATATTCTGGAGCAAGAACTTTTTTTTCCTGAACCTGATCGTAGTAACAGTATGGCCAGCCGAAGTCACTGCCTTCTGTTACTTTAATAAACTCTTCAGCAGGCAACATAGCACTTTGCCACGGCGAATAGAAACTTGACCATAAGCGCAACAGGTCATCGCGGCCATGCATGACGACATATAAATTATTGTCATCCGGGTTCCATTCCATCGCCACTACACTACGGATTCCAGTCGCATATTTAAATCCATCTTTCTGGGTTTGGCCCTTCTTATTTGCATCAAACCGCCAAACTCCGCCATGCTGATCCAATTGGGGACATGGGTCGATGCCTGGTACCGCAGGAGTCCGATTCACTTCCTGGCAAGCATTCGACGGAGCACCAAAAGGAACATATAAATTCCCTTCTCTGTCAAAAGCAATTGGTTTTGCAATGTGCTCGTGCATCCCATGTTCATGGTCATCTATCACGATCTCTTCGATTTCCCCTTGTGGTACCAGCGAACCCGGAGCCAGTTTCTGTCGGTAAACAATGAGTTCTGAGCTAAAATATAAATAGCCATTATGAATGCGCATAGCCGTACCGTAACTCCGCTCATTTTCATACTTCCCGAATTTTTCGATTACATCAGCCTTACCATCTCCATTCGTATCGCGTATAGCGACGTTCCGCCCTTCCGCATTGGAAAATCGTGACTTAACATATAGATCTCCATTTTCATTAACGGCAATGTGTCGCGCACGACCTTCGAGGCTATCCACAACAACCACGGCTTCAAAGTTATCGGGAAGGTAAAGGTCTCCATTGTTTGGATCACCTGGGGGTAATTCAATTTGTTTTTTACAGGCAAAAACAAGCGAGCCGCACGCAATGAGGATCACCGTGCGAAGCAAACATCGGTTTAAAATGTTACCGTTAGATATAGCATGCGAGCGAATCATCGTTCGATCACAAATTGTATCCAATTTTGAGCCGATCGGGAATTTACTTCCTGCATATAACCTTCTTTTCGCCTCGGAGCCGTCAACACCATTCTTACATGCATATTCTATTTCTATTTTTTTATGATTTGATTTTAGAAAAGGGAAACAATACCAATCAATTCGGTTGTGAAATATCAGCTTGGTTTGGAAAGTTCTTCCTTGATCCTGTTTGCTACTATTTTTTCCTGCCCGGATTTCAACATGAAGACTGTAACGTTCACACTATTGGCCGTGCCACCACCCAATTCAATAGAAGGATTTCCTGAGCGCAACGCTTCGCGAAGTTGTTTGTCAGTGATCTTAATTCGTTCCGAATCCCAGGTTATCCGAAGCGTCGGCGTGTGATTCCCCAGCGGCGGAACATGAATTTCCGTCGTGATACCAGGTATCTTTTTAACTACACCTTCGATGTGCGCGATGTTAGTTTCCCACTCCTTCCATTCTTTATCGTGATCCTGATTGATATATTTTTCCAAAGCGACATACATTCCAAAAATTTCTTCTTTGTTAATTTTCATGCCTCTCCCTATGTTACCACCCCGAGGTGGCATGTGAAGCCGTGCTGCCGCGATCAGGTCTTTTTTTCCCATCAGCAATCCCGCGCTTTGAGGTCCTCGCATCGCCTTACCTCCAGAGACCACCACGAAGTCAAATCCCATGTCGTTAAATCTCCAAAGATTTGAAACCGGTGGAACGTCGGCAGCCATATCAATGCCTGTGGGTATGCCATGTTTTTTTGCCAGGGCCACCCATTCTTCATGTTGAATTTTTCCTTTGTCGGATTCGATATGGAGAAAGAACATAAGAGCAGTTCGTTCATTAACAGCTTTGTTAACATCCTCCGCTGTTTCAACCTGGACAATTTTGCACCCTGTATTGGTAAGTGCATGATTGTAAACGATGTCGTGGCTCTTTTGACAGATCACTTCAGATTTCATACCCGTATAAGCAATATGAGGAAGTGCCGCTACTTTTTTTTCATCCTTACCGGTCAATATACCGGCTAACGCTAAGGTCATTCCCGAAAAAGCTCCTGACGTCACTACTGCAGCTTCCGAATGTACAAGCTTTGCTATTTTTTCACCCACCTTGTCTTGAACTTCGTCGAGCAGGCAGAAATCCTTCGACGTTGAGTTTATTGCCTCAAGTACCTCGTCGTGCATCAGTGAACCCGTCATGTAAGTCAAAGTACCCGCGGCATTGATGAATGTCCGTATACCAAATTCTTTGAACAACTCGCGCTTAGGAGTCTTTGCTGCAGCCACAGCCGTACTGATGGGAAGGGCGCTGGCCAGTCCGCCAAAAAGTGGTAGAGTGGTTAAGCGTTGGATAAGCTTTCTTCTGTTAAGCATGTTGATGTTGTATTTCGCGACGATATTTTGAAATGATTAAGATATTACTTTCGCCACATTAATAAATAATATTCATTCTTTTTTGGATGAAAGGTTTCGATTGACATGCACACTGCGCACACTATTCTGTAGAAGGTTTTTTGATTTTAAAATTGCTTCGCAACTTGTGATTATAAATTCAGTCAAACAATTTTAGAATTACCGGCCATGAAGAAATTTTGGATTTGCATTGTCATGTCACTGGCCTGTGCAACAACAAACGCGCAAAAGTGGAAAACCATTGACAACAATGCAACCCGCGAAACAAAATCCTTGTATAAGAATTTGCGAAAACTTTCGAAGCATCATACGTTGTTCGGCCATCAGCATGCGACTGAATATGGACATGGTTGGTCTGGCGAAGACAATCGTTCTGATGTGAAGTCTGTGACGGGGTCACACCCAGCTGTGATTGGTGTTGACTTCAGCGGATTTTCCGGACGGCCAGACGATGCCATAAAACGTGCAAAGGATGAATTGCAAAAAAATGTTATTGACACATACAACCGTGGGGGTGTAACGACCGTCGCATGGCATTTCTCAAACCCCGTCTCACGCGGCGGTTTTTACTGGGTAGACTCTCTTTCTCTTCCGGCTGTGAAATATATTATTCCGGGAGGCGAGGCGCATCAAAAGTATAAAGAGATTTTAAAGGGAATAGCAGACTGGGCAAATGAAACCAGGGGATCGGATGGAAACCTTGTTCCTATGATCTTCCGTCCTTACCATGAATTTGATGGTGGTTGGTTTTGGTGGGGAAAGCCACATTGCACGAGAGAAGAGTTCATTTCGCTGTGGCGGTTTACGGTATCCTACCTGCGCGACACACTCAATGTACACAATTTTATTTATGCATTTTCCCCGGACAATAAGTTCAAGACAGAGGCCGAATTCCTGGAGCGCTATCCCGGCGACGAGTGGGTCGACATGGTTGGGATGGACAACTATGGGGATATGGGCCGAAATCGATATAGCATTGATACCGCTGCGCTGAAACTAAAGATCGTTTCTGATTATGCGCGCAAAGCCGGGAAGCTAGCCGCATTTACAGAGACTGGTCTGGAATCGATACCCAATCCAACATGGTGGACTGAAACACTTTTAAAAGTGATGCGAGCAGATAAAAAGATGAGGCTTAGCTACGTGCTTGTTTGGCGAAACGATCAGCGCAGTGCAACACACTATTATGCTCCTTATCCAGGTCAAGTAAGCGTACCGGACTTCCTGAAATTTTATAATGACCCCTACACAATATTTGAAAACGACCTTGATAACATTTACAACAAAAAGAAATAGGTTGCACCGGTTTCTTCATAAAAGCCGTCAGATTTTGTTAGCTTGAGTCCGGCGGCAATTTATTCTACATCTTTGTCAATATGAAAATCACAAAATATACGCTCTACCTTGTGCCTCCTCGTTGGCTCTTTTTGAAAATTGAAACAGATGAAGGTATTTCGGGATGGGGTGAACCGGTGATCGAAGGAAAAGCGGCAACAGTGAAGGCTGCAGTCGATGAATGCATGGAACAGCTTATCGGTTGCGATCCATTGAGAATTGAAGATCATTGGAATACACTTTACCGCGGCGGATTTTATCGTGGCGGTCCTATACTCATGAGCGCGATAGCAGGCATTGATCAAGCGCTCTGGGACATAAAGGGTAAATATTACAATGCACCGATTCACCAACTTCTTGGCGGAAAGACACGCGACACCATGAGAGTCTATTCCTGGATCGGCGGCGATCGCCCGGCTGAAGTGGGACTAGCGGCGCAAAAGATGTTGGATCATGGGTTCACTGCTGTAAAAATGAATGCAACAGAAGAGCTGCAATATATCGATTCACATAAAAAGATCGATGAGGCGATTGCGCGCATATCTGCAGTTAGGGACACCGTTGGAACGGATTTCGGTATCGGTATTGATTTTCATGGCAGAGTTCATAAACCGATGGCAAAAGTTTTAGCAAAAGAGCTTGAGCCTTACCACCCCATGTTCATTGAAGAACCAGTGTTACCGGAAAATAATGAAGCGCTTCGGGAAATCGCGAACCATGTAGCCATACCTATTGCGACGGGCGAGAGAATGTTCTCTCGATGGCATTTTAAATCGTTGCTTTCCGATGGATATGTCGACATTATTCAACCTGACGTTTCACACGCAGGAGGCATTACCGAATGCAAAAAGATCATTTCAATGGCTGAAGCATTCGATGTTGCAGCTGCACCTCATTGTCCCCTGGGCCCTATTGCGTTGGCGGCTTGCCTGCAAGTCGATGCTACCTGTCATAATGCATTTATCCAGGAGCAAAGTCTCGGCATTCATTACAACAAAGGAAGTGACTTGCTTGACTATCTGGTAGACGAGACGGTATTCAAATTTGATAAGGGTTTTGTAAAGATACCAGATGCTCCCGGGCTGGGGATTGAAATCAATGAAGAACACGTTCGGAAGATGGCAGCGCTCGGGCATAACTGGAAGAATCCGGTATGGCGGCACTCGGATGGTAGTGTGGCGGAATGGTAGGCTGACTAAAAAAAGGAATAAGGAATACGGAATAGGCAATAAGGATGAGTCCCTATTCCCAATCCCTTAGCCCCTTTATGCTACGGAGGTATTACTCCCTCAGCAAATTCAACAACGACTGAGCGATTTCATCTCCATACATTGTCCATGGTCTTTGCTTCGCAGTTTCCAATGCAGCGTGACCAACCGACTCAACAACGCTTCGATCCTCAAGAATTTTTTCGATTGCTTCCCGTAGGGCAACCGTTGACCCTGCATCGATTAGCCATCCATTCACGCCGTGCGTAAGCAAATCAGGCCCGGCTGTCCGGTCGGTTGTGATGACGGGGGTGCCCTGCGACATCGCTTCAGTCATTACAAGGCCAAATCCTTCAAACAAAGATGGAAACAGCAAAACATCATTCATGCGCATAAGCTTCAGGATTTCTGCATGAGGAAGACTTGGGATCCATTTATGTTCCATTAATGCCTTGTTCAATGCCGCGCAGTCTGCAACAGCTTTATGACCTACTATGGTCAGAGATACATGTTTTCCCAATGGCTTAACGGCTTCAAAAACATTTGCAATCCCCTTCCGTTGCGAAAGTCCGCCGACAAAAAGCAACTTCAATGGTTCATTATGATTCCTGACATAAACACGTCCGTTGTTAACGGGCGGGAAAGCATATGGAATTACACTAATTGGGGGAAGTTTACCTGGATACTCTTTCAATGACGTGGCAGTAAAAGTGCTTGCAACAATAATTTGATCCGCAAGTCTGATTTCTTCATCCTTCCGAGCAAGTTTCTTTTCAGAATTAAGAAACACCGTGATCGTGCTGGCCCATTCCGGTCTCAGCTCTCGTTCTTCTGCCATTAAATTGATGGCGTTGCGCCAATAGCCGATTGGCAAATCATAGAAGCATCGGACATCGCGTCGTTTGGCTGCTTTGAAGGTATCCTCCGCCCCGTCCTCGAATGCATATACGCCTCCAATTTCATTCGTTGAGGATCTATTTAAAAAAGCTGCCACTCGACGATCCAAAGCCTGATAAACGGAGTCGACAGAAAAGTATCCCACCTCGTGTTTAATAAGATCTCTCACACCCAGTTTCGAAGCTGCGATTCTGCCCAATTCGCGAAAAGGAAAAGTGCGTGTCTTTGAGCGAAGATCCGCGGAAAAAGATCGTTTCTTTATGTCAGAAAGTGCAGGCAGCATCGTCGCAATTTTTTCCAGTGTACTCCCTGGAAAACAGGCAAAGGAAGTATAGAAGCTGCTCAGCAATCCTGCGGCCTGAAGACCATCAAGTGCGCCTCGCACAGGTTCATTTCCTGATGGGTGACAGTACACGACCTTCGGGACAGCGATAGACTTTGATAAATGGGGTTGGATCTGTCTTGTCATTGCTTTATTCTGAAACCCAATCGTGCCGAGTGGTAGGCTCTTCCTAAATGGAGGTTGGCCTAAACCCGGCAGACCCAATTCCGCCGACCTTAACATACGATTGGTTTGCCAATATATGGGTAAACTGGCTGGACGGTAACCGACTTCTTTAGATTGGCTAGGAGGATTATTGATGACAAGTCCGGTGGTACAACATTTTTGCTACTGGGCAGAAGGATTGTAAAAGAACTTCAAAAGGTTCACGACGCTATAGTCAATAAACTAAATAGTGGCTCGCATTATTAAAAAGATACTACTCATACCGCAATGATTTTGCCGGATTTGTTCGCGCTGCCTTCACCGTATGAATGCTTATCGTAATCAAAGCAACGCCTACTACAACAAAGCTGGGAAGGGCAAATATCCACCATTCCAGCGATATCCTATACGCAAAGTCAGATAGCCATTCACTCATTACCCACCATGAAATGGGAACAGCCATTAGGATTGCTCCCAACAATAGTAAAAGATAATCTTTACCTACCAACGCCAGGATACTCGGAACAGTCGCCCCTAGTACCTTCCGAACACCTATTTCTTTTGTGCGTTGTATGGCGGTTAGTGAGGATAATCCAAATAGTCCGAGGCAAGCGATGAAGATGGCAAGAGAAGAAAAAATTCCGAATACCTTCCCAAACTGCTGGTCAGCCTTGTATTGCTGATTATAATGATCGTCAAGAAAATAATGGATAAACGGATTGCCAGGAAACAATGCTTTCCATTTCTCTTCGAAATTGGACAATGACTGTCGAACATTTGAAGGGGTGAATTTTATTGAATATGAACCACCAGGGGAAGGGTTGTATCTGAATATCAAAGGTTCGAAAGATTTTTTCAAAGATTCCTGATGGTAGTTCTTTATCACTCCTGCTATCCGAAATGTATCCCCCCAAAAGAAGATCTCATCATTGATTGCATCTTCCGGTTTCTCAAACCCCATAAGCCGGTAAGCAGACTCGTTCAGCAATACCTTATCCTCTTCATTGCTGCTTTCACCAGAAAATTCCTTACCTGCAATGACTTCCAGACCGTACAGCGGAATAAAATCGTGATCCATCATTATGACGCGATATTGTTTTGCCTCAGCCTCCGATTGGCTCAGCCTCCGAATACCGCCCGCATTCCATCCAGGCTGCCGCCCTGGTACTTCTGTTGAAGCAGTCACTCCAAGAACCTCCGGATATTGATTGATCTGTTGTTTGAAGATCTGAAACTTTTGTTCGTATGTCGAATCGATCACATCAGGAGATTGTACGATCAACGTTTGATCTATATTAACGCCAAGAGCCTGACTGTGCATGAATGTTATTTGCCGATAAACTGTGAAAGTACCTACGATGAGAGTAATGGAGCAAATGAATTGGAGGACGACCATACCCTTCCGAAAACCTACCCCCGCGTTCGTATTCTTAAACCTTCCCTTCAACACATCGACTGGCTTATAACTGGACAGAACAAACGCGGGATACAGTCCTGACAACAATGCTCCACCTACGATAAGGATACCCATCCAGATCCAAAACATCTTTTGTTTGAATAACAAAAAGTCCAGGGCTCTTCCTGTCAAATCACTAAAGGAGGGCGTCAGCAAAATTACAAATACGATGGACAAGACCACGGCTGCCGAATTAAGCACTACAGACTCGAAAAGGAATTGTTGTATCAGTTGCAATTTCAAACCGCCCATAACCTTTCTCACTCCGACCTCCCGTGCTCGCTCAATAGATTTCGCCGTTGAGAGGTTTACGTAATTAATCCATGCAATGATCAATATCAACACAGCTACAATAGCCAAAAAGTATGTGGATTGCCTATCCCCATTGGGCTTAAATTCGAACATGAAATTTGAATCCAGATGAATGTCTGTCAAAGGTTGCATATTGAATTTCATTCCTGCGTTAAACCGCTTCATATCTTCACCGGCTTGCTTTTCTGTCAACGCAGGTATCTTCGCTGCTACCACATCGGCACTAGCCTGATCGTTGAGCAATACGTATGTCATAAACCCATCCCATTGCCACGATAAGATTGGATCATTCCAAAGCTTTGTTAAAGATTCAAAGGATATCAGAGCGTTTATCTTCATATGGGTGTTCGCAGGAAGATCCTCGAAAACACCCGTTACCTGGTACTCCTCTTTACCATTATTCTTCAGAATTTTTCCCACCGGATCTTCCGATCCGAAATATTTCCTGGCTAACGACTGAGACAAAACAATTTTAAATGGTTCCTTCAGCACTGCTGAGTCAATGCCGTCGACGAGCCTAATGGAAAAAATCTTAAAAAAATCTTCGGACGCGAAGTAGACATTCTCTTCTTTGAAATATACGTCGGTAGTGGACAATGTTGCATTGGTTCCGCGAAGCCGGACGAACCTCTCTACTTCAGGGAAGTTGGCTTTCATATCCGGACCGATGCCTGCACAACCCGCTGCCCATCGTGTAGCCCGTTCACCATTTTCGTATCGATCCAGCTGCATCCTGAAAATTCTGTCCTTCCTCACATGAAAATCATCATAGCTGAATTCGTGAAGCACGTATTGCGTAATCAGCATACATGCCATCATTCCAACAGCAAGGCCGAAAACGTTAATGAATGTGAACGCCCTGTTTCTATTTACATAGCGCAACACGGAGGTAAGGTAGTTCTTGATCATGGGAGATGTGTATCCTAAGGTACTTCGGAAAATCAAAATGGTTGCAAAAATGTTGACCGATTTTTTTTCTGAGGTCGGATACAGTCAGTATCCCTGCATGATGGCCCCAATCTTATTTTAGATCGACTAAGCTTCTGAAGATGGGCGAAGATTGTACCCTGTGGTTTCTTTACTTTCCAATTTGCGGTTTACCTCGCGAAGAATTTCATCCAATTCATTAGCCGATGTCTGCAGACGAGAGATGATCTCTTCCCGTTCGTGATTCAATTCTTTCACCTTAACCAATTCCACCAAACCTAATATTCTAGCGAGTGGTCCACGTACCTCGTGCGCTGTGAAGAACGCATATTCGACCAACTTTTGATTTTGCATTCTGATTTCCTCCGTTCTCTCCTGAACCTTTTCTTCAAGGCCTTCATTCAGCTTATTAATTTCCATGTTTAGAGCCTGAAGAGCTTCCCTTGCAGTTTTGTTGTTTTCGTTAAGCCCATATAATTTATAACCAAACAGTGTTACAAGTACCAGGAT
Source organism: uncultured Chryseolinea sp. (assembly GCA_946478915.1). The sequence goes on along the minus strand of CAMLER010000079.1, from coordinate 1,835 downwards.
TATCGTGACGCCCACGATGGCCATATGCTGACGTTGAATCTGCGCTTCTTTGAAAGTCAGCATCTGTTCGTTCTTCTCATATTGATATAACATCTGCATGGTCTTAATCTGCTGTGACTTTTGACTGTCAAATATCTGGCGCTCCAGCAAGCTCGCTTCCTTCATATAGAGCAACGAGGAATCAAGTTCTTCAACCGCTGAAAAATACTTTGCGAGATACTCATTTGATTCCATTTCATTCGACTTACTATTTTTCTCCCGCGCAAGGGAAAGGGCACGTTTCAAATAGTGGTATGAAGAATCGTACCGGTCGGCTTCCAGATAAAGCTTTCCAAGTTGCTTGTGTGCCTCAATAATCTGGATATGGTCGTTGGCCCTCGTCGCCGTCCGGATAGTCTCGTAGTAATAACCAGAAGCATATGGCCAATTCTTTAGCCGATGATACATTCTTCCAAGTTGCAACATGGCGCGGCTGATTCCACGTTGATCATTAAGCAGACGGTATCGCTTTAAGGCCTCCTTTCCGAATGCTAATCCCCTGTCAAATTTTTTTTGCTCCATGTAAATCTCAGCGAGTGCAAGAATAACTTTTGCAACGCCGAGGCTATCGCCAATCTCTCGTTTTATTCTTAAAGACCTCGATGATAAGTCATAAGCTTTCTCTATGTCCTGACGAGCTGTAAAAACAATTGCCATGTTATTTAGGACATCAGATTGCCCTGCGCGATCTTTGTCAGCCTCGTATATCTTCAACGCTTCATAGGAATATTCTATCGCTTTGTCGTGTTCGCCTTTGAGGTAATAAGTGGCACCAAGAATTCTAAAGCCATCGGCAAGACCGTCTTTATAATTGTTTTCGCGTGACTGGCCAATGGCCTGAGTCGCGAATTTTTCCGCATCCTCGATAGAGACTGACGTGTAAGCTAAAGCAAGATTATTAAGTAAATCGATCCTTTTTTGCCCGTTTTCGACGTGCGGAAGTGCGTGCAGCATGGAGTCCAGATCGGGCTTTGCATGAACGTTAAAATGAATGAAAAACAGCGTAACCAACCAAAACAAGAAGGAAAATCTATTCATTTTAAAAAATAGTCCTACATGGCAACTGATAAAGTTAGCCTAAAATAGTTCCCTTGCTATGCGGTAAATGGGGTCAGACTTACCCATGCTATAAAAATGCAATGTAGGAACATTATTCTTTATCAATTCCTTCGATTGATTGACACACCATTCGATTCCCACTTCTTTTACCGCGGCATTATCCTTGCATTTTTCAACCTCTTCTGACAATTCTTCGGGAATGTCAATATGAAATGTCTTGGGGAGAATTGTAACCTGGCCCTTTCCCGTAAGCGGCTTTATCCCCGGAATAATAGGAACATTGATACCAGCCTTCCTGCATTCTTCCACAAACTGAAAATATTTTTTATTATCAAAAAACATCTGGGTAACAATGTATTCAGCACCCAGGTCCACTTTGAGTTTAAGATACTTTAAGTCTGTTTTCAAGTTCGGTGCTGAATAGTGCTTTTCAGGGTAGCCGGCTACACCAATACAAAAATTTGTAGGGGACGTGTTTTGCAGTTCATCTTCGAGATAAATCCCACGATTCATTTTGCCGACTTGTTCAAGCAATTCGGACGCGTAACGATATCCATCTGGCTCCGGAATAAACCTGGATTCAGACTTGATCGCATCTCCCTGAAGTACAAGAATATTGTCAATGCCCAGGAAGTGCAAATCGATGAGCGCATTTTCAGTTTCTTCTTTTGTAAATCCGCCGCAAATAATGTGGGGTACCGTATCAACTTTATATCGGTTTTGAATCGCCGCGCATA
>CAMLER010000078.1 GCA_946478915.1 uncultured Chryseolinea sp. | reverse complement strand
TTCGATTCATGTAATGTATTGATTAAATCATACCCTGACCCATCAGCCAAATTTAGATCAACGAACAAAAGATCGAATGATGTCCTGGATATCTTTGCAAGCGCTTCTGAAATGGACAACGCATACGATGCATCGAAACCCATTTTTTTCAGATACCTTGTTACCAGGAGACAAATCTCAATTTCGTCATCAACTACCAGAATTCTGTTCATGTATTAACCTTTACCCAACTCCTTCTTCCACCGGCCGAAAAAACAGTAACAGAATTCTTGGTTGAAGAGCTTTCCTTTTTTTCCAGCGAGCTCAAATATAAATCATCGAAGCTCTGTACCTTGGTTTTCAAAGGAAAAAACAAACGAAATAAAATTATTGCAAAGACTGCGCTTCCAACGTAGGTTCCCGTTACCAGGAGGACACCAAAAATTACCTCACCAAAGTCCATAATGGCATGCGTTTGAAAAAATCGTGCCATTGCAAATCTAATAAGTCGAGCCTCAAATATCCTGATGATCGTGGAAATTGATACCCAAAATTTGTGGAAATAAAGCGCGGTGCTTTTGAAAAATCTGCTTGAAATCCGTTACAATGGGTCTTTACTGTGGCATGAATTTTTGCTTTCACATCGAAACTAAACTACAAAGTGTATGAGTAACTTGCTTTACGCCATTGCAGTGATCTTATTGATTGCATGGGCCCTTGGATTTTTTGTTTACAGCGTAGGAAGCTTGATTCACATCTTGCTCGTGATCGCTGTAATCGCGATTGTATTCAGGTTGATTCGTGGTGAAAGAGTCTAAATAAGGGCATCTCAGTCATGAAAGGTACTGAGATGCCCCGTTTTATTTCTCCGCGCGTAATTCGATTGCTGAAATGGGTTTCGCTAATCGCGGGTGTGCTTGTAACGGTTTTCCTTATCGGGGGCCAGATCCTCTCCTCCTATCTGGGTAAGGAGTTGAGATCAAAATTCGAGAAAGCCGGTGGCGAAATCGGAGATGTGGATGTTAACTTGTTCACGCGAAGCGTCTCCATAAGCGACATTAGCATCATCTCAAAAACAGATAGCGTCAGCCGTGGACCCACAGCTCAAATTGAAAGGGTGACCCTCCGGGACATTAGCCTTTACCAGTTTATATCAAAAAGATTTCTTTCTATCGGTGAGCTATTTATCGCAAATGGCAATCTTTTTATTGATAGAAATCAGGAACAAAAAGATACGACGGAGAACCCCCAAGTGGAAGGATTACGCCAGCTTTCGATTGAACGTCTGAGAATCACCGATCTGAATGTTACTATAGTAAGCGATTCCACCAAACAGTATTCCGCAGTTGTAAATGCTGACCTTACTGGAATCAGATCTTCCGAGCAGGAAGGCGTGGCGGTTCTCGCCGGCTATGAGTTAAAGGATATGGAGATTGACCTTAACAACCTCGTAATTTCCACCCCTAAGCTCTACTCCCTTCAAATAGGTAAATTAAAAGCAAGCAGCAGCGGCAGCCGACTGCAAGTCGATTCTCTTCAACTAATACCCAAATACAGTAAGTTTAATTTTGCGCAAGTTGCTGGAAAGCAGATTGATCGCATTAACACCTTTATCGACAAAATAGAAGTGAACGGATTAAAATTTGATTTACTCCAAGATAGTTCCTTCGTGGCGTCCAAGGTCAGGATTAGCGGTGGAGAAGTACATTCCTTTCGTGATAAACGTCAACCATTCAGGGAAACAAAAGTTAAACCTCTGCCTATCGAAGCCTTGAATGATGTCGCCTTTGGAGTGATGATCGACACGATTCAAATCGACGAATCTAAAGTAGAATACGAGGAATTCGCGGAGGAGGGCTTTGAAACAGGCACCATCGCCTTTGATAATTTGAACGCTACTCTTACGAACATCAGCAATCGCAAAGATGGTCGCAAAACCAAAAGTGCTACGCTCAAGGCAAGCGCAAAATTAATGGGTCAGGCAGAGATTGACGCAACGTTTGAGCTACCCTATGACAAAGATGAACAATACACAGCAAAAGGAACGATTGGAAAAATGTCGCTCGACCAATTGAACCCGCCATTGCAGAATCTGGCGTTTGTTCGAATTGAATCCGGTACATTGGAAGGTCTTACCTTCAACTTCAATTATAACGATAAAGAGTCCTCGGGTAAAGTAACGATAAATTACAAGGACCTGAAGATCGACGGTTTGAAAAAGGAGAAGTCAACAATAATTAATGACCTAAAAACACTTCTAATAAATACAATTATCAAAAACGACAAGGATAAAGAAGTGCCACTGGAAAAGCGTACCGGTACCGTTGATTTTGAACGGGATAGGAAACGACAAATTTTTAATTTTTGGTGGAAATCGCTCTTTTCCGGAATTAAGTCGAGCGTGATGGATAGTTGATGGCCCACCCATACAGGTAAAGCCACCAACAAATTCAGTTAATTCACCTTAGGAGGTCTGGGGTTTACCTCGCTATTGTCATACCCGGCTTCTAATCGCTCGCTTTCATTTTCATGAGATGCGGGACGACTATCCTCCGCGGGAGTGGTGTCTACTGATTGAGCGTTGTCCTCGCGGTTGTTCACAACCTTGAGTTGTTCATCCTCATTAACCACTCTTTCTCTCTCTTTTTCATTACCAGGACTTCGCCGACCGGGCATTGTCCTGTCTTCCGCGTCACGGGTGCGTGTTTTTGTAGACGGTTGATCCGGTTTTCTGGCGGATCTTTCCGTCGGAGTTCTTGGACCCTTCATAGTTGTATTTTTAAGTAAAGATCAATGAAGGTAGAGAAACAAATATGCCATTATTCAAAGTCTGAAATGAGCCCCTTAATACGGTTCATTTCCCCGTAGCTGTAGGATCGACGCGAATGCGATGTAGAAGATTTTACCCTATTTTTTTGGCACCGTTCCATAAATATGATCCCACAACGGTGAGGATACGCCAAAGAGTGTGTCTCCATCTTTGTAGTGGTGAATACTATGGTTGATCCAGAGCGTGCGAAATATATTTTTTGGAGGTGCATAAACATGCACGATATAGTGCACTAAAAGATAAGATGCATATCCAACCAGAAATCCCGGAAGAAATGCAAATACATAATCTCCTAGTATGAGGCGGAAAAGGACCAGTAAGATTGTTGCAATCGTGACGCTCAATAAAGGTGGCATCGCCAACCGATCTTTATCTTTCGGGAATTTATGGTGCACTCCATGTACGATATACTGAAAATTTTTTCGCCACGCGGTATAAGTTTCAAGATGAAATATATGCCGGTGGACCTGGTATTCTACCCATGAAAAAGTTAGCCATCCTGCAAAAAAGAGCAGAACGCTGGTACTAACGGCAAGGCTGGTGTATTTTGCATTCCATATACATAGAGCTATGGCGTATAACACAAATAAGGAAACAGGTATAGCAATATGCGTCCGAGAAAGTTTTTCAAGCAACGGATTCGAAAACAACCGTTGTGTTCCTGTGTGTTGGGTCTTCATAGTTCTCTATTTTATACCTCTAGTAAATTCGTCGTCGTGAAGCGCCTTGGAAGCTACTTTCTCGTTCGACTCACAACCTGCCAAATAGTGGGCCAAAAAGGCTTTAACTCAGTTGTAATGTTTCCAACGAGAGTTTGAGAATAAGGTTAGGCAAATATTAGACTCAAATTCTTTTAAATAATCCCGTTCTAGTAAAACACTCAATGCCGACCGGCCTGATATGCTTACATCGGCTCCGGTATACGCAAAGTCTTTGTCAGCTGCCTGATGGTCGGACATCAACTTTAACCGGCTCTTCGTGGCGCACGTGCTTTTCTACTACTTCAGTCTTTCCATTCTCGACATCTTTTTCCACCTCAACCAATTGAACCCTTACTGCATGATGGTATGGACGTATCTCGCTTCCCATTTTCTCGGTGTAAACGGATGTCAACTCTGCACCAAATAGGAAAATGACCGTTGAATAATAGACCCAAATCAGAATAATAACCAACGACCCCGCTGCACCGTACGCTGAGTTTACCGAACTATTCCCCAAATAAAAGCCAATAAGAAACTTTCCTATCGTAAAGAGAAATGTTGTAACCATGGCGCCAACCCACACATCCCGCCACTTAATCTTAGCGTCGGGAAGTATTTTAAAGAGCATTGCAAAAATGACGGTGATGAGCGCAAGGGAAATTGCGACGTTGGTACCAGTCACTATATATAACGTCCATCCTTCCAAAAATTTGGACAATGTGTTTTGCAGAACTACCAGAATCGTATCGATGATCAATGAAACCAGAAGCAAAAATCCGATGCTAATAACCATGGCCAGAGACAACAGCCGATCGATGAGATATTTTACAAATCCTCTTTCTGGTTTCGGTTTGATTCCCCAAATTTTATTCAGGCTTGTTTGCAGCGACACGAAAACCGTTGTCGCACTGAATATAAGCGTTCCAATACCAACAATCTTTGCCAGCGTCCCCGTTGAATCCAATGCAGCATTGATTAGAATTTTTTCCATCTCGGCAGCACTAGCCGGACCAATCAACCTGCCGATTTGATTTATCAATTCTGCCTGCACTACCTCCCTCTCGTAAACTGTTGCACCCACCGAAAGCGAGATTAGAAGAATTGCTGGCAACGAGAAAATCGTATAAAAAGCAATTGATGAAGCATAACTGAAGGAATCGTCTTGAAAAAAATTCATTACTGTTTGTTTCAATATTTCCCATGTCTTTTGAAGTAGCTTCATTTCAATAGTCTTTACCAGAAATTCGGACAAGAAACGTTCCCCGGGAAAAAATGGCCTCTGCTAGAAGTACAGCATGCTCGTTTTGTAGAACTGGGTAGAAGTTCTACAATATGATCGGGTGAGTTCCCTACAACCAATAAAATCAGCTCATTTCTATGGCACGGAAATGTAACGCTCGACATAAATTCATTGTATGGTGCAAAGCACAAAAACTCCTTTCTATCAAAGACTCAGCCTTACACTTATAACTATCACCATTCTTTGCGTTGGTCTATACTATTCTAAGGGAATCGTTTTGCCGATCCTGTTTGCAATTTTATTAGCGATGCTATTGCTTCCTGTGACGAATTTCCTGGCGCGAAAGAAGTTTCCAAAACCTCTCTCCATTATAATCCCCCTTGTGCTCTCTATTATTGTAATTGCCGCGGTCGTTTACTTTTTGTAGCGACAGATCGTACACATTGCAGCGGATGCGCCTGCATTAAAAGAGCGGATCAAAGATGTAGGCACATCATTGCAGGAATGGCTTACTTCTGCCCTAAATATCTCAGTACCCAAACAAAATCAGTATCTGAAAGATACAGTGGAGAATATAAAAGAAGTGGCGCCCGGCGTGATTGGAGCGACCTTTTTATCAATCACCGAAGCGTTGACGTATATTGTTTTATTACCGATTTATACATTCCTAATCCTGTATTATCGCTTAACCATTAAGAACTTTTTCATCCGTGTGTTCAAGAACGGTGAAGAGGACAAAGTGCATGAAGTACTGTCCGAATCCGGTACGATTGTACAACAGTATATTACTGGACTGCTAATCGAAACTACGATCGTATTCACTCTAAACTGTATAGGCTTTCTAATCCTTGGGATTAATTATGCAATATTCCTCGCCTTGCTCGCTGCACTCCTTAATTTAATACCCTACGTCGGAATGCTCGTTGCTAATATTATTTGCATGATGGTAACCTTGGTAAGTTCCGAAAATGTCAGTGACGTCTTATGGGTTGGTATCATTCTGGCGGCAGTGCAGTTTATTGACAACAATTTTGGTATGCCCATGATTGTGGGTAACAAGGTTCGAATTAATGCATTGGTAACCATCATAGGCGTTCTCGTTGGCGGTGCTTTGTGTGGGGTGCCGGGAATGTTTCTTGCGATTCCTGGTCTGGCGGTATTGAAAGTAATTTTTGATAAGGTCCCGGATCTTCAGCCGTGGGGATTGTTACTGGGTGATGAAGGTGAGGTAGCGCCCAAAAAACCCCGGTTTTCTCTTCCAAAAATGCGAAATAGATCAAAACCCGTAAAAGTCTAAATCATGAAAATCACAACTCAAGTCCTTTTGGGATTTGCGGTGGCTGCTGTCGCAGGTGCTGCAATCGGTATGTTATTAGCCCCTGAAAAAGGGAAAGACCTTCAAAACAAAATCAAAGACGGAGCGCACGATTGGCTGGATCAACTTTCATCTTTACTAAATACGGGTAGAGATGTGGCTGATCAAATAAAGTCTAAAGCGCAGCAGGAGATTCGAAGTTTTCAAACCGAAGTTGAGGAACGCAAATAATTCAACTTCGCGGGTCGACCGAACGGAAAAATGATGCACTCTTGCGGTGTCAAATACCCTGCAGGCAGGGTGGGTTTGAATTGTGTGATAAATTCTCGTTTGCAATTTAAAAGGCTTGAGAAACAAACTATCGTGGCGTTTGTTTCCACCGTCGAAAATTTTTTCTACGGTTAATTAAAAACCTGAATTATTAATAGTTCTATCCTAACTTAGACTTTTAGTTTAGCTTTCGCTTTTCTTGGTTTATATTGGCGAGACTCAGGAATTTCTACTTTCCGTAAAACATTTGACGAGAGTCTATAGTGCTGTCTTTGCAATTTATCAGCTAATCATCCAGACATGAAAATGAAATCGATCCCTTCAAAAGCTAAGACTTCTCCTTCGACGAATGGAGCAAGTAAGTCTGCAGTGAAGAAGAAAGAAAAGAAGAGTAATGGCCATTCGATAATCGAAACCCGCCTTTACAACGATGCGCCGGTTGACTCATTAGATTTGAAAGAATTATTAGGCGTCTTAACGGAAGTCAAGAATGGCAACCTCAAAGCAAGAATGCCTTATGATAACGTTGGACTAAGTGGAAAAATATGCGATACGCTGAATGATATTATTTCCCTCAATGAGGGAATGATGCATGAATTTACCCGTGCCGGTAATACCATCGGTAAACAGGGTAAACTGACCCAAAGAATAGAACTGCCCAGCACCAAAGGCGAATGGATGACAGGTGTGAATTCCCTCAACGTTCTGATCTCTGACCTGGTGCATCCAACCATAGAGATTGCGCACGTGATCAGCTCGGTGGCTAAAGGAAACTTGTCACAAGAAATGCCAGAGGAAATTGGGGATCATAAATTGGAAGGTGAATTCCTGAGGATTGCAAAAGAAGTGAACTACATGGTAAAACAGCTCAACCTTTTTTCTATGGAGGTGACGCGTGTGGCCAGGGAGGTAGGTTCCGAAGGAAAGTTAGGTGGACAGGCTAAGGTAAAAGGTGTTGGAGGTGTATGGAAAGATCTTACGGATTCCGTAAACCATATGGCTGGTAACCTCACAAACCAGGTGCGTAACATCGCCGAGGTGACTACTGCTATTGCGCGTGGGAATCTGTCAAAGAAAATCACGGTGGATGTTAAGGGCGAAATGCTTGAATTGAAAAACACCATCAATACAATGGTGGATCAGTTGAATTCGTTCGGCTCTGAGGTGACGAGGGTGGCACTGGAAGTGGGTACTGAGGGAAGACTCGGTGGCCAGGCAACTGTAAAAGGTGTGGGCGGTGTTTGGAAAAACCTCACCGACTCCGTTAACCAGATGGCGGGAAATCTAACCGCGCAGGTTCGTAACATCGCGGGTGTAACCACAGCTGTTGCGAAGGGAGACCTTTCTAAAAAAATCACAGTTGATGCAAAGGGCGAGTTACTGGAACTGAAAAATACCATCAATACAATGGTGGATCAGTTAAACTCATTTTCTTCCGAAGTAACCCGTGTGGCAAGAGAAGTAGGTTCTGAAGGTCAATTGGGCGGGCAGGCCGACGTGCCCGGTGTAGGTGGTACATGGAAAGACCTTACAGATTCCGTAAATCAAATGGCTGGAAATCTAACCAACCAGGTGAGAAATATTGCGGGTGTAACGACGGCGGTGGCTAATGGCGACCTTTCCAAGAAAATCACAGTGGACGTTCGGGGTGAAATGCTTGAATTAAAGAATACCATCAATACCATGGTGGATCAGCTCAATTCTTTCGGTTCTGAAGTGACGCGGGTAGCCCTTGAGGTAGGAACCGAAGGGAAATTGGGAGGACAGGCAACAGTAAAGGGGGTTGGCGGAATCTGGAAAGATCTCACGGATTCCGTAAACCAGATGGCGTCGAACCTTACGGGACAGGTAAGGAATATAGCTGGTGTTACTACCGCCGTTGCGAATGGGGATTTGTCCAAGAAGATTACAGTGGATGTTCGGGGAGAAATGCTCGAACTAAAAAATACTATCAATACGATGGTTGACCAGCTCAACTCATTTGGTTCTGAAGTGACGCGGGTAGCCCTTGAGGTAGGAACAGAAGGGAAACTCGGCGGGCAGGCGACGGTAAAAGATGTTGGTGGGGTGTGGAAGAATCTAACAGATTCCGTAAACCAAATGGCTGGAAATCTTACTGCGCAGGTACGCAATATTGCAGGTGTAACGACAGCCGTGGCCAAGGGTGACCTCTCCAAAAAGATCACCGTTGATGCAAAGGGGGAGTTGCTGGAACTGAAGAATACAATCAATACCATGGTGGATCAGTTGAACTCCTTCTCCTCGGAGGTAACGCGTGTAGCCCGGGAGGTGGGTTCCGAAGGTCAGCTTGGAGGGCAGGCGAACGTTCCCGGCGTGGGAGGCACCTGGAAAGATCTCACAGATTCGGTGAACCAGATGGCCTCAAACCTCACAAACCAGGTGCGAAATATTGCCGAAGTAACGACAGCTGTTGCAAAAGGTGACCTTTCCAAAAAAATCGCAGTCGACGTTAAAGGCGAGATGCTGGAACTAAAAAATACCATCAACACAATGGTGGATCAGCTCAACTCTTTTGGATCCGAAGTAACGCGTGTAGCGCGGGAGGTAGGATCAGAGGGTCAGTTAGGCGGCCAGGCGGATGTTCCTGGCGTAGGTGGTACCTGGAAAGATCTTACAGACTCGGTAAATAAGATGGCCGACAACCTCACAAACCAGGTGCGGAATATAGCCGATGTAACTACCGCCGTTGCAAAAGGAGATTTGTCCAAGAAAATCACCGTAGATGTAAAAGGTGAAATGCTTGAGTTAAAAGACACAATCAACACGATGGTTGATCAGCTCAATTCATTCGCTTCTGAAGTAACGCGGGTAGCCAGCGAAGTTGGTTCGGAGGGTAAGCTCGGAGGACAGGCGACAGTAAAAGGGGTCGGTGGCGTTTGGAAGGGTCTAACAGATTCCGTGAATCAAATGGCTGGAAACCTCACTGCACAAATCAGAAATATCGCTGACGTCGCTATTGCTGTGGCCAACGGCGACTTGTCGAAAAAAATTACTGTGGATGTCCGGGGAGAAATTCTGCAATTGAAGGATACACTGAATACTATGGTGGATCAGCTCAGAGGTTTTGCTTCCGAAGTAACCCGGGTGGCCAGAGAAGTTGGTACAGAAGGAAAACTTGGTGGTCAGGCATTTGTGCCAGGCGTTGCCGGAACATGGAAAGACCTTACTGATTCCGTTAATCAGATGGCAGGAAATCTAACTGACCAGGTTCGAAATATCGCCGGAGTGACGACCGCGGTGGCTAATGGTGACTTATCCAAAAAAATAACTGTAGACGTGCGAGGCGAAATGCTGGAGCTGAAAAATACCATTAACACGATGGTGGAACAGCTTAACTCGTTTGCCTTTGAAGTTACGCGTGTTGCTCGTGAAGTAGGAACAGAAGGAAAGCTAGGTGGTCAGGCGGAAGTACGTGGTGTAGCCGGTACGTGGAAAGATCTTACAGACTCTGTAAATCAAATGGCTTCCAACCTGACTGGCCAGGTTCGCGGTATTGCCAAAGTGGTTACTTCCGTTGCAAAAGGAAATTTGCAGCAAAAACTCTCCATTAACGCCTTGGGCGAGCTTGCCCAATTAACTGATACGATCAATGAGATGATTGATACGCTGGCTGTTTTTGCTGAGCAGGTTACAACAGTTGCCCGCGAGGTCGGTGTTGAAGGAAGGTTGGGTGGTCAGGCCAGCGTACCTGGTGCATCCGGTACGTGGAAAGATTTAACAGAAAATGTGAATCAGTTGGCGGCAAATCTGACAACGCAAGTGCGATCCATATCCGAAGTTGCCTCCGCTGTTACAAAGGGAGATCTGACCCGTACCATCAGGGTGGATGCGAAAGGAGAACTCGAAGCGTTAAAAGATACGATCAACCAGATGATCACTAATCTTCGCGAAACGACGCTGCGCAACCAGGATCAGGATTGGCTGAAGTCGAACCTGGCGAAGTTTACCCAAATGTTGCAAGGTCAAAAAGATTTGAATACGGTAACCAAACGTATCCTATCGGAGCTTGCAGAAGTGGTAACTGCGCACTATGGCGCTTTCTACATTCTTAAACAGGATGATGAAACCCAGAATACAAAACTGAAACTATTTGCTGCATACGCTTATAAAGAAGAAAAAAATATTCCCAAGGAATTTGAAATCGGTGAAGGTCTTGTCGGGCAATGCGCCTTTGAAAAGGAGAGAATTCTGCTAAAGAATGTTCCTCAGGGTTACGTTAAAATAAGTTCGGGACTTGGAAAGGCAAAGCCTGCGAATCTAATCATCCTTCCGGTGTTGTTTGAGAACGACGTGAAAGCCGTTATCGAACTTGCATCACTCGACACGTTTAGCGAAACTCACCTTGACTTCCTCAGCCAGCTTACCGAAAGTATAGGTATAGTATTGAATACTATTGAAACCAACTCACGTACGGAAGAATTGCTGGCTCAATCTCAATCACTGGCCGGTGAGCTTAAGACACAGCAGGAAGAATTGAGAAGAACAAATGACGAACTACAAGACAAGGCCCTCCTGCTCGTAAAACAAAAAGATGAAGTTGAAGCAAAGAATAAAGAGGTTGAGGAGGCACGCAAGTCACTTGAAGAAAAAGCCGAACAGCTGACCCTTACTTCGAAGTACAAATCAGAATTCCTTGCAAACATGTCTCATGAGTTGAGGACTCCATTGAACAGTTTGCTTATCCTTGCGCAGCAACTTTATGAAAATGCAGAAGGGAATCTTAACGAAAAACAAATTCGTTATGCAAAAACGATTCACTCATGCGGAGATGACCTGATCCAACTTATCAATGATATCTTGGATCTGTCCAAAATTGAATCCGGGTTCATATCCACCAACATTTCAACGGTACGCATATCCGAAATTGCATCTTTCGTTGAAACGACCTTTAAACCCATTTCTGAAGCAAGGAATCTGCGTTTCCGTATTGATACGGATTATTCGCTTCCCTCTTCGATGGAGACGGATATTCAACGTTTGAATCAGATTCTCAAAAATCTTCTTTCAAACGCATTCAAGTTTACAGAAAAAGGTGAAGTCTGCCTCAAGATTACGGAAGCACACAATACATGGAAGCCCGGAAACATCAACCTTGACAAAGCAAAGAAGGTAATTGCATTTTCTATTACTGACACCGGTATAGGCATACCTCAGGAGAAGCAGTCTATAATTTTCGAGGCCTTCCAGCAAGCCGAAGGGTCCACCAGTCGGAAGTATGGTGGAACGGGATTAGGTCTTTCAATCAGCCGCGGACTAGCAGAACTCCTTGGAGGTACCATCGAACTGGAAAGCCAAGCGGGTTATGGCAGCACCTTCACACTATATCTTCCTATTGATAGCGTTCCCCCAATTGATCCTAGAAATGCTCCACAAAGCATTCAGGCTATTCAACAACTGCAGATGGAGTCTAAGAATTCGGGAGAAATCAATAGTCTGCTTGGAAATCTTCGGATCACCAATGACGGTATTGAGTCGAGAAGTCTTGATATCGTAAGTGAAATGATAAATGATACGGGTGACGACAGAAGCAATATTCTACCCGACGACAAAGTGGTGATGGTCGTTGAAGACGATCTCCGCTTTGGAAAGATTGTTATCGAAAAGGCTCACGAATATGACTTGAAAGTGATTGTTGCCACAAACTATCTGGAGGTATTTGACTTTATTAACAGGTTTGCGCCGATTGCAATTACCCTTGATGTAAAATTGCCGGAAACAAGTGGATGGAAAGTAATTGATCTTTTGCGGAACGATCTTACCTACAGGCATATTCCTATCCACGTCATTTCAGGTGAAGAGAACAGGATGCTCGCCTTGAAGAGAGGTGCCCGAAGTTTCCTTCTGAAACCGCTTGACAATGATATACTGA
>CAMLER010000077.1 GCA_946478915.1 uncultured Chryseolinea sp. | reverse complement strand
GGTTTATGGCACGAGATATCAATTCCATTTATAATCTGGGGTGTTCTACAGGCGACAGGTATGTGGCTTGCGTTTTTAGTACGCGACAGACCCAGCTCAGTTATCTCACGTAATTTAGGTCGGCTCTTCGTTCTTAATTATTTCACGCTTACGTGTGTCGTGATAGATTATGAACTACCAAGAGCCTTGGAGGTTTATAAAATTTTATTTTTTCTAAATTAAAATGTACAAGTTTCTCCTTAAATATCTTCCAGCCGGTATCGCAAACTTCGTGATGGGTCTATGGTATCTGTTCCTAATAGTATTGAACGTTTACTGTATTGCCAGCGGCGCGCAGGGAGCGTTTCAGTATGTCGGTTGGTAAAAGGTGAACGATTTTTTAATCGTCATTGCTTTAGAAATCTGAGTGGACTTCAGAGAAGCTTCTTATTTCATCTCAAAAATCTGAATTCCGGCAGGCGGCAATTGAGTTGCAAACGCGCTCTCCATCAACGTTCGCGTCTCGCTATCGATCAGACTTTTTGCTGATGTAAATTTCGACTCAAGAGGGAAAGTCAATATTGTCCGTTGAGGCTGAGATGAAAGATTAACAACGACAACTATCTGCTGCTTCTCACTTACCCTTGAAAACGTGAACACCTGACTGTTCTGGTTCATCACGGTCCTATATTTACCGTTTGCCAAAGCTTCATTTGAATTTCTTATGGCTATCATTTTTTTGTAATGATTCAATAACGAATTTTTATCAGACCGTTGTTCTTCAACAGAAATTCCATCGTTTGGTTTCATGTTCGTAAGATCCCACCACGGACCTGAATTCCGATACCAAAGAGCGACCCCCTTCCCTTCCATTGTTCGATACCAATCAAAAGCCTCACGTATAGGGATATCGTTGCCGTCAGTCGCACCTTTCATCTGCTTCCCTTTCATCCCAATTTCCTGACCATAATAGATCAATGGTATACCACCCAATAGTAAATTAAGTGTCGCAGCGACCTTCAATTTTCCCGTGGTCATTCCTTTAACAGACGCAATTCTCCTGGTATCATGGTTTTCAATAAAGATAATTTGGTCCTTTCCGGGCGGATTCCTTGTAAGGATACTATCTGCTGCGGCAATCAACTTTTCTTTATTAAATGTTTCGATAGCCCAGCTTAAGCCAAATGCAAAGACCCGGTCGACCATTGCTTCGTGGAAGTATTCATGACCGAGTGAAAACCAATTCGCCTGTTCAGCGATGATACTAAGCGATGGATTTGACTGTTTTAACTTGCTCAATATAGGAGTCCAAAAATTTTTGAAAAGATCAGGAAGCCTCTTTTGATTGTCCAGGTCATCCATCATATGATCAATCCTGAAACCGTCCACTCCGTCATCGAACTTACCGTCCTTGTTTGGGTCAGTCCAGAAATTAAGGATGTTAAACGTATAGTCCCTAACCGCAGGATTATTCATGTTAACCACCGCGATCTTTTGTTTTCGATTATTGTATGTTGTAAACTCCTTGATGTTATAAAACCACCAGGGGCTGGCATTTTCATCATCGAGATAATAGATGTATCTGTCGAATCGCGAATTGGGATTTTTATATGAGTCCATAAACCAGAGGTGTTCTGCCGTAACGTACTGCATCTCCACATCCTGGTAGATCTTCATCCCGCGCCGATGAACTTCTTTAACAAGTTCAATGTATTCCTGGAACGTGCCATACTCTTCATCAATTTTTTCGAAGTCTGTAGCAAAATAGTTGTGATAAAATTCTGATTGGTAGAGCGGAGTCAACAGAATGGAAGTAACACCGAGGTCCTGCAGGTAATTTAGCTTCTGCTCAATCCCTTTCAGATCACCATAGCCGTCGGCATTGCTATCAAAAAAGCTGCGCTGAAAAATGTGGTAGATGACTTCCTGCTGCGCAATCAGGTTCGTACCGGAAAGGATACCTAAGAAAATAAACCAAAGTTTTTTCATTAGAAGCTTTATTAGACACTAACACAATGTGTCCCTTCAGCACAATTGTCCACCCCAACATAGCTCCAGCATCAGCAGGCTGGACTAAATTCTGTGCAGCAAACTGCCGGCAGGAGCTTAGAATCCGAAATGTAAATAAGATTTGAGTTTTATGGGATATTTTTCTAAGAAGGTTTTCGACACCGTTGTTTAGCCTCAAAAAAATGAATAGCGATTTGATTTATTAGTGGTGCATTTTCATGAGAAACACGATGGAAAGTTGTTGGCAACTGGCAAACCGGCTGCCTTTGATCCAGCGATGCATCTCGATGCTCAATGGGGCGTTCCAGGGTCGTGGGCATGATATGCTTTGCATTTCGCTTCCAGTTCCTGGGCCTTTGCTATTAGTTGGTTCTGAAGCTGCGTTTCAAAGCTTTGTATTCTTTTTCAATCTTCTTGTAATTCCGGCATCTTACTAAAAATATACTCCCAACCAGCATGACCAGTCTTATGTGATAATACACTTTGGACATTTTAATATAATGCTAGCAACAATAGTGCGGAGACGAGCCAAATTTTCATAGGCTATTATTCAGCTTAATGAAATAGATGTATTCCTTCTCGAAATAGAGTTGAGATCGTTTCGATAAACCTATCATCCATTTATACGCTTGCTGACCGTTTTCCTTCTCTACACCTTATCGTACCTTTAAAAAATGGAACATCAATTGTCATATGAGATTGCAGACATTTTCTTTTTTATATTTCATATTGTCCTGATCATTTTCAACCTTTTTGGATGGATACCCGTAAGGTTGAGAATGTGGAACTTTGCGTCATTAAGCCTGACAGCCTTTTCGTGGTTCATACTTGGCATTTTTTATGGTTTCGGGTTTTGTTTTCTTACGGAGTGGCACTGGCGTGTACGCGAAGCGTTAGGGCATACCAATGAAAGCAATTCCTACATCCACTTCCTGCTGGTAAAAATGTTTGATATTTCAGTGTCGGAAAAAGTTGTCGATATCTTCACGGGGGTTTTCTTTTCTTCAGCTGTGGTGGCAAGTGTTTATGTGAATTTTATCCGGAAAAAAGCCGGACATGAACATTGACTGTTCGTTGTGATTTCTTTGTGCCGCCTTTGGGTCATTGTGAACTTTGCACTTATGAATCTTGACTATTGTTCAAAAATGTCCCATATCCTGCATCCTCTTCTTCGCATACTCTCGTGCAAGACGGATCGTGTCATCCGATTCCAGATAGCGTCTGTAAAATTCAACAGCTGTACTCTTGTCCTTATAATACACATCATAATTCCGGGCGAGGTGGTACAGCAGAATACCTTCCTTTGAAAAATCATACGCTGACCGGTAGGCCTTAATGGCTGCGGGATGGTCCCCGGCTGCTTCATAACTTTGACCAAGCTGCGTATAGTAAGCCGAAGTATTTTCTGAGATCGATTTCTCTACTGCAAGTTTAAGCCAGTCAACGGAACCACGCGTATCCCCCAATTCCCGAAATGCAATGCCAGTATAATAGTACACCCATTCGAAATCGTATTTGTTAGTCAACAAAAACTGCATACACAAAATCGTTTTTTCAAACTGGCGAAGATGGAAATAGCTGATCCCCAGAAGCCGCGCGGTAAGCGCCGTTGTATCGGCACTTTCCAGCATTGTGTTTAATGTGGTCACAACTGATTCATATTGTCGCTGTTCGAATGCAGAGCGCGCACGCAGCATTATCAGCGGCTTAAATTTCGGCTCGAGCATCATCGCGGTTCGAACAACACTATCAACGCGTTGGTATTGTTCCATAGCCATAAAAGCATTTGCAAGCGCAACCGCCGATTCCGTATCACGGCCATTGAGGCGCAACGCTCGAATATACATCTCCTGCGCGCGATGAATTTGATTTAATCGCATCGCTACAGAACCAGCCTGCTTATAGTAAAATGCGTTCGCCGAGTCGATCTGTATCAATTTGGCAAAACAATACAATGCTTTGGAAAACTCTCCATCGCGGCTGTATAGCTGTCCAAGATGATTCAAAGCTGTCGCGTTTGCAGAATCAAAATGCAACACTTTCTCGAATGGTGTGATGGCAGCTTCCGAAGCGCCCAACCGATAATTACATTGACCGACACGCAACAGGACGTCCTTATCAATACTGTCACTTTCCTGTAGAACTGAAAGCGCGCGCTCGAATTGAAAATTTTCAATTAACGAATCGGCTTGAGCGATTAATGCGCCATGAGATTTACCAATGGTGTAGGCATGCTGCGAGGTTGCTGTCTGCGATATAATGTAAAAGATGAGAAGTAAGACTATCGACCCTGGTTTCATTTCAGAAAATTTTGGTAGTACATTAACGTGTGCTGCAAGGCTCGCGCCCATCCGTATCGATGGTCGAATGCTACCTGCCGCCAATGTCGAATTTAAGGAATGGAATCCAAAAAGCTTAATAATTTACCCTAAGGTGCTATTATTATTTCGCGCGCTAACGCTATTAGGGGTCGCCACACAAGCGAATTGAAGGTAACGGGTATCCGACAAGTAGCCCATCGATAATGCATTGACCAAAGAAAATTTCCATGAGCTAATTCCATTAATACCTTTCAACTCTACTATAGTGTATCCCAAAGAATCAAACATGTCGATAATACTTTTTTCAGTAAAAAACCGTAGGTGCGTTTTGTCCATTATACCCGCATCTTCATACTTCCATTGCTTATCTAAAATGAAATTTTTTAAGGTGTAAAAAAATCTGATGTTTGGAATGGAGCAAACAATTAAACCCTTCTTTACAAGTTTACTTTTTACCTTTAGCAGAACGGAGAATGGATCTACCAAGTGCTCCAGGACATCATTAAACACAACGCAATCGAAATACGCATCGGGTAGGTGATCAGTTAACTGCATGATGTCGCCTGTAAGTACCATATCAAGCTTTTCCCGCGCTACCTCAGCTGATTCAGTATCATATTCAATTCCCCACACCTCTACACCAGGACGCCTTTTCAATTGCGCACCAAACAATCCTGTTGCACACCCCACCTCCAGAATCCTTTCTGCGGACTTTGGAATAAACTCCATCATTTCAGGTCGGGTCTGTATGAAATAGTCATCTGGTTTGACCTGCAAATTATCAAGGGTCTGTTGGTAGCTCATAATTCATCTTCAATTAAGTCATTGAAACGTACATTTCTAAAATGACCGTATACCTACTTAAATTAAAATAGGACCGTTTTGTTCAAAGATTTACTTAACACTTTTTGAACTACTCCGATGATGCTTTTGTCCAGAGCGCCGAACCATATTTTCTTTGGAGAAAGAACGTACAAATTGACTCACGAGGTAGGAAATCAGTTTCCCTACGCCGTTGTCAGCGGAAGCAATGCCTTCACAAATATGCAAGTACCCCACCTTGCAATGAGTTGCCAAGTGGTCCATATACTGAAGGGCTTCTCTGGATGTGATTCCACACGGTGTTTCAGCACTTGAGGCGACATGCGAAAGACTATCCAGGTCAACCTCAACGCCAACAAATTTCCGGCCTGCAAACTTGACAGCTGACCTTAATGCTTTTGACCATGACTTTTTCTTATGAATAAAAATTTCTTCATGTGTTATGAAATCCATGTCCGGATGACTGCGGATTTCCTGAGCAATAGAATCGTTTAAATAGTTCTGATGGACTCCGATTACATAATATCGATTCAAAAAGCCGCGTTCCTTCGCGTATCTGAAACCATTCCCACTATGTCTCCCTTCTGCCGCGCGAAAATCGAGGTGCGCATCAAGATTAATACAGTTAATACCCTTACGGGAATTCAATGCAAGAGCGGCTCCTTTTATCATTGGAAAAGCATTGTTGTGGCCACCGCCGATGACAATAGGAATTTTATTGCGCATTATGACCATCCGAATCATTTCGGCTACCACATCATCGATTATCGTCACAGCGCGCCTGTATTCCGCGATTTTTTCATCAGTGGTGAGGGACTTCTCAGAAATTTCCGCATACAGATCTTCAAATGAAAAGTATCCAATAACAGCAATCATTTGAGCGTTTGTAAACTTATTAGCTTGCATATTCAGGAATGCCGGCAAAAAAAAGCTCCACGTATTTGATGCTCCAGCCCTTCCGTGATTTGCCATTACACCGATATCCTCCGCGATACCGATTAAAACAAAAATCGCCTGAGTGTTATCCAGAAAGTTTTCCAGGTTTTCCTCCGCAGGAACCGCTACCTGCTGACCTAGTTTTGTTTCGCCATTTCTTATTGATACCAGGGCGTCAATATCCAATGGTTTATATTGATGAAAAAAATTACTTGTTGCGTTTGTTGGCTTCGACATTTGTTTCAGATAAAATCACCATTGATCATGACGCTCTCAATCCAATTTTCTCCAAACGAGTACGGCAGATATTCGATTGACGGAACAGGTTGCGTTGCGATCAGATTGGCTCTTTTGCCTATACGAATGCTACCCGCTTCGTTTTGAACCTCCATTGCAAATGCACCATTCACTGTAGCGGCATTGATAGCCTCCTCCGGCAACATCTTCATCTTTATACAAGCCATTGCAATTACGAGATTCATATTTCCGCTGGGACTGGAACCAGGATTATAATCCGTAGCCAATGCTACCGCCGCGCCAGCATCAATGAGTTTTCGCGCCGGTGGGTATTGCATTCGTAGAAAAAAAGCCGCGGTCGGAAGCAAGGTACCAATAGTCGGTGCGTTGCTTAATACATTTATTGCTTCGTTGTCCATACACTCCAGGTGATCCACCGACAAAGCGCCAAGGCGAACGCCGGTCTGTACCGCGCCTGAACAGCTGAGTTGATTTGCGTGCAATTTGACCTTTAATCCCTGGGCCATCGCTGCACGGCATACCTGCTCTGTTTCTTCAGTAGAAAAAAAATCCTTCTCACAAAATACATCGACGTAGTCGGCAAGTCGATCTTGCGAAATTCTGGGAAGCATTTCTTCAATTATTATTCGGATGTATCCCTGATGGTCATTCTTAAATTGTGAAGGGTAAGCATGAGCTCCTAGAAAGGTTGCCTTGATCAGCATTCCCGATTTTTCTTTCAGTCGCTTAATAACGCGCAACATCTTTAATTCACCGTCGGTCGACAAACCATACCCGCTTTTTATTTCAATCGCACCAGTTCCCATTTTTTGTACTTGCATCAAACGTTTCCATGCAAGGTTGAACAATTCATCTTCAGTGGATTCGTTAAGCCTGTTCGCGGAATTCAGAATGCCACCACCCCTGGCTGCAATCTCAGCATAGCTGGCCCCTTTGATTTTATCGACAAATTCTCCTTCCCGAGAGGCAGCAAACACGAGATGCGTGTGACTGTCGCACCAGCATGGTAAGAGTAGTCTCCCGGTTAGATCCACTGCATTTAAGATAGCAGCTACATCTCTCGGAATGGTGGACATAGGACCGAATCCGGAGATCAATCCGTCTTCCACCATCAGCCAGGCATTTTGGAGTATTGGCAATTCCGACAGCGCCGCCCCTTTCAGGGCCGATTGTTCATCGCGAACACTTACGAGTTGGCCAATATTCTTAAAAAGTATTTTCGACATTATTTCAGGCGCTCCTTCAAATCCAGGTGATGTTTGACGGCGACTTCGGCAGCAGTTTCATACCCTGCATCCGCATGACGAATAACGCCGACCCCAGGATCGTTGCGCAAAACTCTCGAAAGTCTTTCGCGGGCGGCGTCGGTTCCGTCAGCCACTATTACCATCCCGGCATGAATACTATAACCCATTCCAACACCCCCACCGTGATGAAGGCTTACCCAACTCGCACCGCTAGCCGTATTTAACAATGCGTTTAATATTGGCCAGTCGGCAACGGCATCGCTACCGTCCTTCATGGACTCCGTTTCTCTGTTGGGAGAGGCGACAGAGCCGGTATCCAAATGGTCACGCCCAATCACAATTGGAGCCTTCACCTTGCCTGCCCGTACCAAATCGTTAAATGCCAATCCAGCCTTCTCACGCTCACCCTGGCCAAGCCAGCAGATGCGCGCTGGCAGCCCCTGAAATCTGATTCGTTCCGTTGCCAGCGCAAGCCATCGCTGCAGACCCGTATTCTCAGGAAATAGTTTTGCAATCACTTCATCAGTGACCGCGATATCATCAGGATCGCCGCTAAGGGCAGCCCATCGAAATGGCCCCTTTCCCTCGCAAAATAACGGTCTGATATATGCAGGAACGAAACCTGGGAAATCAAAAGCATTAGCCAATCCATTCTCTTTTGCCCTGGCGCGAATATTATTACCGTAATCAAAAGTTATTGAACCCATCGCCTGAAGCTCAAGCATCAGTTCGACATGGCGGCGCATGGCCTCATAACTAAGTTTAATGTATTGATCAGGATTTTCTGTTCTCAGCACGTTGGCTTGCTGCACATTTAAAGTGTACGGTATGTAACCTATTAGCGGATCATGTGCTGATGTTTGGTCTGTTAGTACGTCCGGGATCAGTCTTCTCTCAGTTAACTTTTCTAAAAGATCAACCGCATTACATACAATACCTATACTCCAGGGCCTTCCCTCTTTTTTGGCCCGCCATGCCCGGTCTATGCCGTCATCAATATTTTCAACCAGCTCATCTATATATCCGGTTTCTTGCCTTTTTTCTATACGCCACTTCTCCACTTCGGCAGCCAGGCATACTCCTTCGTTCATGGTGATCGCCAACGGCTGCGCACCTCCCATTCCGCCCAGCCCGGCCGTTACAGTTACCGTTCCTTTCAGCGTTCCGTTAAAATGTTTATCGGCAACAGCACCAAATGTTTCGTATGTACCCTGCACAATCCCTTGTGAACCAATATAAATCCAACTGCCTGCCGTCATTTGGCCAAACATCATTAGTCCTTTCCTCTCCAGCTCATCGAAGTGCTGCCAAGTAGCCCATTGTGGCACAAGCTGTGAATTGGAGATTAAGATTCTTGGAGCATTTTCATGTGTTTGCAATATTCCAACAGGCTTCCCGCTTTGTATCAGGAGCGTTTCATTGTTTTCCAAAGATCTTAACGCTTTGACAATAAGGTCCAGACTTTCAAAATCCCGGGCGGCCTTTCCACGTCCGCCGTATACAATTAATTCATCCGGCTTCTCGGCAACTTCTGGATTTAAATTATTTAAGAGCATTCGGAGGGCTGCTTCCTGGATCCAGCCCTTACAACTCATGATCGATCCTGTGGGCGTTTTATACTTCAATGGATCATATCCTTTTCTTGCAGTGGCCGCCATACTTCAGTTTAAATTGGAGAGCTTCTAAGCAATTTAATTTCAATAAAGTTAACCCACTTTTTTTGGTTATCCAGTTTTTGCCAGGTGCCTGTGAGTTCGTTTCGGTTTTCTGTGAACTTACCATCAAATCGAAGGTCCTTGCTCCTAATTTTCCATTCGCCATTTGTGAGCGATCCGGACATCAAACCGAAAGCCCCTACATTGTTGTAGTACTGCAAACTTACCTGGGCATCCGATTCCATAAACCCCATTATCTCAAATGTTTTACTTTTTACATTTCCGATTAAAACATCTGCTTGATGAAGAAGAAAAAACCCATCCAGTATGGGTTCATAGGTGTCTGTTCCAATGATCTCCATTTCGGGACTTTCATCAGTTCCAAAGATTCGACCTTCAGTTGACCACTTACCGATGAAGACTTTGAAATCACTGTGTTCAATTCGTTTCCGTTCCATTGTGTAAAATTCTATTTCAATTTTAAAAATAAATGGGGTTCGCTGTAATAGCTCTCCAAATTCCGAAAATTGCCGCTGGTCATATTACCCATCACACAACAATTAATTGCAGTACATTTATTAAAAATATAGAAATGCCAGACTTTATTAGCCAGCCATGGCCATGGTATGTCGCAGGACCTTTAATCGGATTGACTGTACCTGCACTGCTTCTAATTGGAAATAAACATTTTGGGATATCTTCGTCGCTTCGCCATATTTGTGCAGCCTGCATACCAGCCAACATATCGTATTTCAAATACGAGTGGAAACGTGAAGCCTGGAATCTGTTTTTTGTTGGTGGTATCATCATCGGCGGTTTTATTGCCTCACAATTTTTGAGCAACACTGACCCTATCCTTGTTTCTGAAAAAACAACCCGGGATCTTGATGCCCTGGGCATAACGGTGGATCATCAAATGATGCCAACCTCAATTTTTAACGCAGATAATCTTTTTACAACCACAGGTTTTATTTTTTTCGTTGCAGGAGGATTCCTGGTTGGCTTTGGGACCCGTTATGCAGGAGGATGCACATCGGGCCATTCCATCATGGGATTATCTACTTTGCAACTACCCTCCCTAATAGCAACATGCTGCTTTATGATCGGCGGACTGGTCATGGCGCATCTCATATTTCCATGGATCATGTCGCTCATTTAAATTCTTTCACATGCAGAATCAGAAAATTGTAGATATCGAGCACCCGATCGAATGTGAAGCACCAAACGATCAACTGAACGTACAAAACGGTTTCTTACCGAATGCCAAGTATCTGCTATCAGGTATAATATTTGGAATTATCCTGGTAAAAGCTGAAATCATTTCCTGGTACCGGATACAGGAAATGTTCAGGTTCCATTCCTTCCATATGTATGGTGTTATTGGATCGGCAGTGGTCGTAGGAATGGTATCGGTATGGGTCATAAAAAAGTTTGGTATCAAGACAATTCAAAAAGAGACAGTCCAATTCCATGACAAAAAATTCCACTGGGGTCATGTTATCGGAGGAATTTCCTTCGGCCTTGGATGGGCTTTAACAGGCGCATGCCCAGGCCCGTTATTCGCGCAGATCGGAAGCGGATTTACTGTAGTCATAGTGACTCTTCTCAGTTCGATATGCGGCACATGGATGTACGGATTATTGAGTGAGCGGCTTCCTCATTGAAGCCTAAGTTTTAAGGTTGTTGGAGGTTTGAAATTGCCTTACACCAATGACTAGCGACATGCTCACGCGAAGTAAGAATTGCATTAAGTGAAAAATCCCGAGGGTTTCTTGTCAAAGACTTTTACTTTAGTGTACCTTTAACAGGTATTGGTTAATCCAGATTATTTTTTTGCTGATCGGGTTGCATTTGTCTACCAAAGCTCACTCGATTTTTTAAACTTTATCTAACACAATAGTGAAGCCTAACAAAATGCTTTTCGTGCGTTGCCTAACGATCTTGCTTGTTGCAATGCTTTTTGAACATCCAATCCAGGTACATGCTCAAGATTCCGGATCTCCTTACACCACAATATTGCTAAACGATCTAGGTGCTTTTAAGCCAACCGCTGGCAACTGGAAGATTGCCGGAGATATGACCTATGATTTAAACCAGGCTGGTAAAGGAAAAATCACGTCCGGAAAGGGCATACTTGTAAATGACCTCTCGGACAAGGCGAAGGATCACCTTGTCACCCTGATGGAACACGGCGACATTGACCTGGAACTGGATTTTATGATGGAGAAGGGGTCTAACGCTGGAGTATATCTTCAAGGCCGATACGAAGTTCAGATGTTCGACAGTTGGGGAGCGTCGCCTGTCCGGTCAACAGATTGCGGAGCGATTTACGAGCGCTGGGACGACTCTCGACCGGCCGGAAGGCAAGGCTATGAAGGTCATCCCCCAGCACAAAATGTGAGTCGGGCTCCGGGCCTTTGGCAGCATTTCAGGATAGAATTCAGGGCGCCACGATTTGACGCAAAGGGGAAGAAAATAGAAAATGCCCGTTTCGTGAAGGTCGTTCACAACGGTGTCGTTATACACGAAAATGTGGAAGTCACTGGCCCCACCAGAGCTTCACTCTTTTCAGATGAAAAAAGCGTTGGTCCTATTGTCATTCAGGGTGACCATGGCCCAGTAGCCATCAGAAACATCAGATATAAAGCTTATACGTTGGAGAAAGTGACCCTGTCAAATCTTACCTTGAACGCTTACGACGGAAAATTCTCGTCTCTAAGTTCGCTTGATACAGCAAAAAAGTCGGCGAGTATGAAGATTGATTTGTTACAACATCAGGGTACTGAGACAATGGATAACTACGGTGGCAGAATCAACGGTATCATTAACATCCCAAAGTCCGGCCGTTACTATATCGATCTTAATCTCAAGTGGATTCCTGACGATACCCACCCCGAACACCCCAACGGTGGAGGTGAGCTAAAAATTGGTGAAAAGACTTTGATTGTTATCGATGGACGCAAGAATGGCAAAGGTTCAGCCACAATTGATCTTGAAGCCGGCCAATACCCGATACAACTATCCTATTATAAACTTTTCGGCCATTGGTATCAGCGCGCTAACGATATTGTTTTCGGAATTGAAGGACCGGGTATTGCTCACTCAAACCT
>CAMLER010000076.1 GCA_946478915.1 uncultured Chryseolinea sp. | reverse complement strand
ACGGATAGGGCACGGGTTTATAAGGGCGGTTCATGGAAAGATGTTGCCTATTGGATGTCCCCTGGAACGAGAAGATACCTCGACCAGGATTCAGCGACTGCAACAATTGGTTTCCGCTGCGCCATGATTCGCGCAGGTTCGAATTACTAAAGAACACAACAATAATAGAAAACCCTGCTTTGTCAGGGTTTTTTTATGCCTCTGCTATACAAGCGATACTCAGCGATGCGCACTTCGCCTTCATAATATAGTTGCCACAGGCTTCAATTGTAGCGCCGGTCGTCACCACGTCATCCACGAGCAGAATATTCTTATCTACAAGCTGATCCAGATCGTTCACCTGAAACACGTCAGTTACATTTTGCCACCGCTTAAGTTTGGTCTTTCGAGTCTGTGTTGTGGTCTGTACTTTCCTGACTATCAGTTCATCGGAAAATTGGATACCTAATTTCTGCGAGAGTCCTTCGGCAAATTTTGCGCTTTGGTTATAACCTCGTTTTCTTTTCCGTGAAGCATGCAACGGAATTGGTATTATAAGGTCAAATGCATCTTTGAGGTTGCCCGTCAAAAGGCGGTCACCATATACGTTTCCGAGCATAATACCCAAGGCAGGTTCATTCCGGTACTTTAGTGCGTGCAACAGCGCTTGTACCCGCCCACTCTTACTAAACTTGAACATCGCCATCGCCAGTCGGACAGGCAGTCGACAGGCTAATCGATTCTTTAAGGGATTTTCCTGGTCAAGGTGGTAGTTGGTTTGGGGCATCTGCAACATGCATCGAGAGCAGACCAAATTTTCGCCCTTCACGAGCGACGATTCACAGGCAAGACAATAATTTGGAAAAACCAGGGAAACAAAATCTCTTAAAAACTCATGAAATAATGTATTTGCCATTTCGGAATATATTTGCAGGTAACGGTGTTTACCGAAATATAAGAGACTCTTATTTTTCTTTATTGGCAGTAACCCAAAAATAAACCAGATAGTGTACAAACGGGACTTGGACATGGAGCGGACCTGGAGCGCGTTGCTTCTTAGTCTTGAAGAAATAATCGGAAGAAAGCCAAAGGATCTGAACTCAGTTCTTTTTCTGATAGGCGTTCAGGAGTTGGGAAAAGGAAATCGCCCATTCAGCAAGGAGGAGAAGCAGGATCTCATGCATATCGGTATTTGCAAAGTACTGAGTTTGTCCGGCTACTATGCTTTAGAGGGTCAGGACAACGATGGATGGCCACACTGGAAAGTTATCAAGAAGCTCCCGCATTTCGATTTGCCCGAACAGGAACTGCTGCTGAAGATGCATGTCATCGAATATTTTGAGAAAGAGTTCGACTGGATTTCACCGAATTCTACTTCTGGTAGCACCCCATCATGAACTGTTTTGCCTATATGGGATTAAGGGATTATCTTGTGTAATTCAACTTTATATCGAGGGTTGCGTTTTGATATTTAATGGTTTCGGTATGGGAGCAGGATTAGATCGGATACACACGAAGATTAAAGCGTTCAACAAAAAATATTATCTCAATATTTTTGTTCGCGGCGTCATTCTCTCACTTTCAATCCTGGCGTCTTATTTTCTGCTGGCCGCCCTGCTTGAGCATAACTTGTGGCTTAGTCCGGTCGCGCGCCTTTTCATCTTCATAGCATTTTTTGGCATCGCTCTATTTTGCATTCTGAAATTTCTTAAAGAACCTCTTCAATGGTGGTTAGTCAATCGTGGACTTTCGGAAGAACAAAGCGCTAAAGTGATTGGCGCTTATGTACCGGGCGTAAAAGATGGGCTGCTTAACTTAATTCAACTCGCTGCTTCTGGTAAAAATTCCGCGCTCACCTATGCTAGTATTGATCAACGATCGAAAGAATTTGATCCTGTTCCGTTCGACAATTTTATTGACCTTAATGAAAACAAAAAATACGTAAAGTATCTGGCGATTCCTCTTCTGATAATTTTTGCCATCCTTCTATTTAATCGCAGCATTCTTACGCAAAGTACAGACCGAATAGTTCACTTTACCCGAAAATATTCACCAAAAGCACCATTCACATTTTCAATTCCAAAATCGTTGACGGGTTTTTACAACGAGGATTTTACAGTAGAGGTGACGTTAACCGGTGATGCGCTGCCGCGGGATCTTTATCTGATTAATGGGAGCCAGCGATTGAAATTCGATCACACATCTAATAGCAATGTGTTTTCTTACACTTTCGAAAACTTACAATCGGAATTTGATTTTCAATTGGAGGCCGCGGGATTTTTCTCCGATACTTATCACATGTCGATCATTAGCAGGCCTGAGCTGTCCGGGTTTAATATCGACCTGGAGTTTCCCGCGTACATAGGAAGAAAGAATGAAAGGCTGCTTAACGCCGGCAATCTTGAAATACCGGAGGGAACTGTAGTTAATTGGAAACTCTCGACGCAAAACGCCGAACGCGCTGCTATCATTTTTAGCAGTGACAATTCAAAAGCTCCGTTTCAGACCAACGACGGCGAAGTATTTACTTTTAAAAAGCCTTTTAAAAATCCGGATCACTACGAAATCCAGCTTCAAAATGATAACAGCTCTAATAAGGAGAGAATCGCGTATCAGATCGATGTTATCAAAGATCAATACCCTAAGATTTCAGTTAACAACTTTAAGGATTCCGTTCTTTACAAAATGGTAGTTTTAAGCGGTATGGTCGGTGACGACTATGGCGTTTCAAAACTTGCGCTTCACTTTAGAATAAGTGATAAAACGAGAAAAGAAACGTTAGCCCGCAGCGTGAACATTCCCGTTACGCACAATCAAATTCAACAGACATTCTTTTTTCCATGGACACTTGACTCGTTAAAACTTAGTCCAGGTGAACAGTTGGAATATTATTTAGAGGTATGGGACAACGATGGGGTTAATGGTCGTAAGTCCACCAAGTCCGCTAACTATACTTTTTTGGTGCCAACAGAAGATAATCTGGTCGCAGAGATAAACCGCTCGCAGTCGAAAACGAAAGAGAAAATTGATCAGAGCGTAGGCGAAGCGAACAAACTACAGGAAAAAATTGAACAGGCCAACCAAAAGTTAAAAGGTAAGCAATCCCTGGACTGGCAGGACAAAAAGATGCTTGAGGATATTATACAACAGAAACAGGGACTGGATCAAATTGTAGAGAAGTTAAGAGAAGAGAACAAGTTGTTGGAGGAGAAAAAAGAAGCGTTCACGGAACAGGATGAGCGCATTAAACAAAAAGCAGAGCAGATCCAAAAATTGATGGATGAGCTGTTGGATGAGGAGACGAAAAAACTCTTTGAGGAGCTTCAAAAACTATTGAAAGAAAATGCAGACATGTCACAACTTCAAAAGTTGTTGGACAAGCTAAATCAGAACACAAACAATTTGGAGAAGGAGCTTGAGCGAACCTTAGAACTTTTTAAGCAATTGCAATACGAAACCAAGCTCGATAAAATAGCTGAGGATCTGAAAGAGCAAATTGAAAAGCAAAAGGAATTGCTGAAGAATACCGAAGCGCTCGAGGAGAAAACAAAAAGTAGGGAGGGAAAGAAAGAAAAATCCGATACTTCTAAGTCTGATGAGAAAGGTGATAACAAGGAGGAAAGCAAAGACGGTAAGGATGAACAAGGCACGGATGAAAAATCTGAAGGTGAAAAAAGCAGTGAGGAGCTAGCCAGGGAACAGGAGTCGTTGAAGGAGGAGACCAAGAAGACCGCCGAACGAATTGAAGAATTAAAAAAGTTAGGCCAAGAGATCCAGAAGTCTGAGGATTTACCTTCTGAAGAGAATTCAGATGAAATTGAACAGGAGCAGCAGGAAAGCGAAGAAATGCTTCAGCAGAATAGTCCATCGAAATCTAAGAGTCCCCAACAAAAGGCGCTACAAAAAATGCAACAGATGCAACAGCAAATGGAGCAGGCTCAGAGTGCGATGTCAATGGAGATGGATATGCAGAACCTTGAAAGTCTCAGAGAAATCATTCATGGACTCGTCAAACTTTCATTCGACCAGGAGAATTTGTTAAAAGGATTTAATGAGTTGAACCAGAATGATCCTCGCTTTAATACCATTGCACAACAGCAGCTTAAGCTAAAGGATGATGCTAAAGTGCTGGAAGACAGTTTGTTAGCGTTAGGAAAACGCGATCCTTTCATGGGATCAATTGTCACTAAGGAAGTTGGTGAGCTCAACGACCATCTTGATAAGGTGATTGAAGCCAACAAGGAGAGGCGCAAGCCAAAGGCTTCAAGTGAGATGCAGATGACGATGACTTCCATTAATAATCTTGCACTCATGTTGGATGATCATTTTGATATGATGATGCAGATGATGGCAAACGCCCAACCGTCAATGGGGAAATCGAAGAAGAAGGGCCAGAAGCCTAGTTTGAGCCAGATGCAGCAGCAGCTGAATCAAAAGATTCAGGAACTACGGGGTAGCGGAAAGCAGGGCAGGGAATTATCGGAGGAGCTTGCGGAGATGGCCGCTGAGCAGGAGAGAATACGGAGGGCTTTAAAGGAGATGGAAGAAAAGATGAAGGATGGCAAAATGGCTGGCGGCGATTTACCCTCCAAGATGGAGCAAACAGAGATGGACCTGGTGAATAAGCAATTGACCGATCAGCTCATTAAACGCCAACAAGAAATTCTAACCAGATTATTAGAGACTGAAAAATCAGCCCGAGAACAAGACATGGATGAAGAGCGCAAGGGTGAGACGGCAAAGGATTACGACAAAGAAATTCCGAGAGCCTTTCAAGATTATTTGCGACTAAAAGAAAAAGAGGTAGAATTGTTAAAAACAGTACCCCCCAAGCTTTACCCTTATTATAAGAAGGAAGTAAGCGAGTACTTTAAAAGAATGGGGGAATAATATTAGAGCCCAGTACATGAACACTATTAGCATCCAGGTCCCGTCGATAGCGGAAAACATTCGAATGATTGAGAGTTTCATTGATAATGCGAAAGAACGGTTTCATTTGGATGATGACATTTATGGTAATATCATGATTGCCGTAACGGAGGCGGTGAACAATGCGATTAAGCATGGCAATTCAAATGATAAAGGCAAGAACGTCCACCTCGCTCTGTCGCTTGACGATAGTGTAATTCGCTTTGTCGTGAAAGATGAAGGACAGGGTTTTGACTATGAAAATCTGCCAGACCCTACCGCTCCGGAAAACATCGAAAAGCTAGGGGGTCGGGGAATATTTTTGATGAAACATCTTTCAGACGAAGTTGACTTCAAGGAAGATGGTCGAGTCGTAGAACTATCGTTTTATATAAATGCATAAATGCGATCCGGCATTTATTTCTTTTGTGAAGACATTACTTTTCGTCCACCCCCTGTTAAGAGTACGCGTTCCTGGCTAAGTGAGGTCGCTCGTTGTGAGAACAGGACAATAGGCGGTTTGAACTACATTTTCTGCTCTGACCCATACCTGCTGAACATCAATCGCGAATATCTCAACCACGACACGCTGACCGACATCATTACTTTCGACAATTCGGAATCACGAAACCTGATCGAGGGAGACATCTATATCAGTATAGATCGGGTTCGTGAAAATGCTGATGTCTTTAAAGTCACGTTTTATAGGGAGCTTGATAGGGTTATGGTTCATGGTCTACTGCACCTTCTGGGATATAAGGATAAATCAATTCACCAAAAACGCTTGATGCGCAAAAAAGAGTCCAGCTACCTATCTTTGAGGGAAAATTTGGAACAGAACCGTTTCACGTGAAACGATTTGTGGAAATGTGTATGAAATTGTGGGTAACTTCTTTGTTCCACGTGGAACCAAACTAAGATGTTTAAAGAATACGATGTTATTGTGATAGGCGCCGGGCATGCCGGTTGCGAGGCAGCACATGCAGCTGCTCAAATGGGCTCATCTGTCCTGTTGGTTACCATGAACATGACAACCATCGGCCAGATGTCATGCAATCCAGCGATGGGCGGTGTCGCCAAAGGTCAAATCGTGCGAGAAATAGATGCCTTAGGTGGTCAATCGGGCATAATTACAGACAAATCGATGATTCAATTTCGCATGCTTAACCTCTCTAAAGGCCCGGCCATGTGGAGCCCACGCGCGCAGAATGACCGAATGAGATTTGCAGAGGAATGGAGGCTTACCCTTGAACGAAATCCGAACATCGACTTTTGGCAAGAAATGGCCCGAGCCCTGGTTGTCGAAGGTGGAAGAGTAACCGGCATTGTCACCAACCTGGGCATCGAAATCAAAGCAAAAGCGGTTGTCCTGACCAATGGAACCTTTTTGAATGGTAAAATCCATATCGGTGAAAAGAATTTCGGAGGAGGCCGAGCCGCCGAAACCGCCGCCTTTGGTTTAACAGAGCAACTTGTGGCGCTCGGATTTGAATCCGGCCGAATGAAGACCGGAACTCCACCGCGAGTTGACGGTCGCAGCCTCGATTACTCTAAAATGGAGGAACAGGCTGGGGACCCCAATCCCGGGACGTTTTCCTATTTGCCAGAAAGCAAACCGCTGGAAAAGCAATTGAGTTGCTGGATTACCTATACTAACGAACACGTTCATGATGAACTCAGGAAAGGCTTCGATCAATCTCCCATGTTCCAGGGTAGGATTCAGGGAATCGGCCCACGCTATTGCCCCTCTGTCGAAGACAAAATCAACAGATTTTCAGAGAGAGAACGCCATCAAATTTTTGTCGAACCGGAAGGGTGGAATACAGTAGAAATATATGTTAATGGGTTTTCAACATCGCTTCCTGAAGATGTTCAATATAAAGCGATCACAAGAATCCCGGGCTTTGAAAAAGCAAAAATGTTTCGGCCAGGATACGCCATTGAATATGACTACTTTCCACCGACGCAATTAAAACTCACCCTAGAAACCCAACTAATTGAAAATCTGTATTTTGCAGGCCAAATCAATGGCACTACGGGGTACGAAGAAGCTGCCTGCCAAGGACTGATAGCAGGAATCAATGCTCACAATAAGATCAGTGGCAACGTTCCGTTTATCCTGAAAAGGTCAGATGCCTATATCGGTGTGTTGATCGATGACCTAATCAACAAAGGCACGCAGGAACCATACCGGATGTTCACCTCTCGTGCAGAATATCGAATCCTGCTTCGTCAAGACAATGCCGATTTACGACTAACGGAAAAAGGATATGAACTCGGACTTGCTGGCAACGGCCGTTACAGCAGGGTCCTTAAAAAGAAAGCGGACGTTGAAACCCTAACTCAACAGGTAATGTCAATAAAATTGGACCCCGATACTATCAACAACGGCCTATCTACCCTAAATACATCAGGGATAAGAGAAAAGATTGCGGTATCTCAGCTACTTAAACGCCCCCAAATAGGCATAAATGACCTAAAATCTCTCAATACGGGTCTTGAAAGGCTGTTAAATTCATACTCCCCTGAAGTTCAACAACAAGTAGAAATCAACGTCAAATATGAAAGCTACATTCTCCGCGAGCAGCAAATGGCTCAGAAATTAAACAACTTGGAAAACTTCCGAATTTTACCTGATTTTGATTACGACCGCGTAAAGGCGCTGTCCTCGGAAGCGCGAGAAAAGCTAAAGCGCCAAAAACCCGAAACGGTCGGACAAGCCTCCAGAATCAGCGGAGTATCTCCTGCCGATCTATCTGTCCTAACCGTTTACATGGGCAAATGATTGATATCCAACAATGCCCGGTATGTGACGGTACAAACTTTTCCCCGTTCCTAGCCTGCGACGATCATGCTGTTTCACATGAAACATTCAGCCTAATAAGATGTGAAACTTGCAGCCACCTAATCACAAGCCCTCGACCAGCGAACGACCAACTCGAAAAGTATTATTTGTCGCAGAACTATACCTCTCATATTAAGAACGGGAAAACATTAATTGACAACCTGTATCTCCTGGCTAGAAGATTCACGCTAAAGTGGAAATTATCCCTGGTCTCTAAATACACCTCCTTGCCAGGCAAAAATTTGCTTGATTTTGGATGCGGCGTAGGGGAATTTCTAAAAGTTGCCTCCCGGAACGGTTGGTCAATAAGCGGCGTCGAACCATCAAAAATTGCCAGAATGAATTCAGATCCGCATATATCTCCCAATATTCATCCGTCCTTAAAGGAACTGCAATCTCAAAAGTTTCAGGCCATCACTGCCTGGCATGTGTTGGAGCATGTACCAGACCTTCACGAAACCATCTCTATTCTCACGAAGATGCTCAGCCCGAATGGAACAATCTTCATTGCCGTTCCAAATCACAACAGTTGGGATGCAAAACATTATAGAAATCACTGGGCAGGATACGATGTGCCACGACACCTGTGGCATTTTAATATCAACAGTATGACAAAACTTCTACGTGCGCATAGCCTTACAGTTGCAGATACTGTACCGATGAGGCTAGACGCATATTACGTTAGCCTGCTAAGCGAACAGTACCTGGGTCACACAACATTTGCACGCTTAATCAATGCCACAATCAATGGCTTTAGAAGCAATTATAACGCTCACGGAAACGGCCAGTATTCAAGCCTTATATATATTGTAAAACAATGAAGGTCCTACGTCACAGTTACCTGGCAATCTACTTCCTCTTCATGCTCTCCTGTGCCCGGCAAACTGCACCGACAGGAGGACCACGCGATACAATACCACCAACCCTTCTTCACTCCGTACCAAAATCCGGCGCTGTAAATTTCGAAGGGCAGACAATCCAGCTCACCTTCGACGAAGCTGTCATTCTCAACAATCCACGAGAACAACTTATCATTACTCCCGACCTCGGCAAGCCTGTCGAGGCCCGCGTGAAAAAAAATACGGTCATTGTAGATCTCGAAACCGATCTTAAACCAAATACCACTTATTCGATCAACTTCCGGGAAGCAATTCAGGATATAACAGAAAAAAATCCAGCGCCTAATCTTAAACTTGCATTTAGCACTGGAAGCTACATCGACTCCCTTTCAATCACCGGCAAAATCACGGATGCCCTCACAACAAAAGACTCTAAAGATGCAACGGTTGCCCTATTCGAAAACGATACCTTCAACATCTTTGTCTATCGACCCACCTATTTTACAAAAGCAGACGCAAAAGGGGTCTTCAAAATAGAAAACCTCAAACCAGGCAGTTATTACCTTTATGCCTTTGATGATAAAAACAAAAACCTCATCGTCGACAGCAAAACCGAATCCTATGGTTTCGTTCAAGAACTTCTTCAGCTATCCCGGAATATCGACAGCCTGCGAGTGCCGATGGTACGCCTTGACAGCAGGCCGCTAGTTATTACCGGAGCCCGACCATCCGGCACCATTTTCAACATCAAAGCCTCGAAAAATTTCGAAACTTATGCCATCCGCTCTGAGGAGTCCATCACATCCTCCTTTGGAGAAGACTTTGCCAATATTCGTGTATACAACACTTTAAAAGACACCGACAGCGTTGCTGTCCGATTCACCGCTTCCGACAGTATCCAAAACACAATCGATACAACCCTCTATGTCAAATTTCAGGAACGCATCATTAAACCGGAACCCTTTCAATTTCAAACGAAAAACCTTCAGGCTATCGGCACAAAAGGAATCCTACAAGGCACGCTTCAATTCAACAAACCTGTCCAATCCATAAATTTCGATAGCCTGTTTTATAGACTCGACTCCGTCAATCTTATACACATAACTGCAGAAGACCTTCGATGGGACACGCTGCGTAACATCCTACATCTCAAAAAAACCTTCGATAAAAACCGCATACCCAAACCGACGACGCCAACTACACAACAACGACCACGCGCCTCAAACGCGAGATCATCAGGGTCGAAAAAATCAACCGAAAATGAATTCTACTTTGGACATGCTGCCTTTATCAGCATCGAACGCGATAGCTCCCGGCGCCTAGTCGAAACATCATTACCTACAACCCTGGAGACAACAGGCATAATACTTGTCGAAGTACAAACCAACGCACCACACTTCTTCGTCGAGTTGCTCAACAAAGATTTTCAAGTGCTCGCCACCAAACGAAACTCGAACAAATTCAACTTTGAAGACCTTAAGCCCGGAGACTACCAACTTCGCATGGTAATCGATACCGACAACAATGGGAAATGGGACCCCGGCAATTTCTATGAGAACCGACCTCCCGAATCAGTGTCATTTTATCTGAGTGAAAAAAACATCCCTATCATCAATCTCAAAGCAAATTGGGAGCTCGGACCAATGTTGATAAAAGGCTAATTCCATGTGGACATCTTCCTAAAACACCGAACTAAACTATCAACTTCCTCCAGCTCTTGCTCTTGTCACCCTCTATTGTTGAAAAACTACCATTTACCAACACCCACTCACATGCGTATTCATCCACTACCAACTTATCCACACCCTTAGACTAATGTTGAAAACTAAACAACCACCTGACCGTTAAGCCTTTGAACAATTAACGATGTCCACATATCTTCAACGGCCAAAAGGCTCCGAACCAATGCACATTTCCACATTGTTAACTATATTAATAAAAATATATATTATATAAATAGTATAAAGGCAGACCCATGCGGATAACTCTTTTCCTCCTTTTTATATGCTTTCTTGCTGGAGCCCAAAACCAGGATGATATTCAATTAGCAAATGAATACCTTTTGAAGGGCGATAAGAAGAAAGCCCTGGAGATGTACAGGGAATTGGCTAAGCATGATGCGAATCACCCCTTCATCTATAACAACTATTTTAACCTCCTGCTGGACAATGGCTCCTATGATGAGGCCCAAAAATTTCTTCAAAGACTTTCGAAAAGAGACCCATTAAACATTCAATACAGCCTCGACCTGGGCCTGATCAATGTGCGATCAGGAGAGCTTGGCAAAGCTGACCGCTACTACAGGGACTTGATCTCTGAAAATAAGGGCAACGTCCAACGGATAAAAATGATGTCGGACTATTTTATGGCAAGGTCCCTGGTCGATTATGGAATCCAGGCGCTAACCGAAAGCCGGCAAACTCTTGGAAATCCATACCTATTCTGTCTGGAGCTGGCCATGCTTCATCGAATTAAAGGTAATCAGGATAAGATGGTTCAGGAATATTTGAGTTATGTAACGCAAAGTTCAGCCAACATCCAATACGTAAAGAATGTAATGCAAGCGTTGCTTACAAAACCTGATGAGCTAGAAAGTTTGGAAAAACTCTTGTATCAAAAAATTCAGGCCCACCCGGATGTCGAGGTGTATTCTGATCTTCTCATTTGGGTTACGATGCAGCAAAAGAATTTCTACGCATCCTTTATTCAAGCTCGCGCCTACGACAAGCGATATAAGCGGGAAGGTGAAAAATCAATGGAGGTTGCTCGTGTGGCACTCGACAATGAGGATTATGACAATGCTCTAAAAGTTTATCGATATGTGATCAGGGAATATCCAAATACACAAACCTACCTTTTAGCCAGGTTAGGGTTGATCCGCACTCGCGAAGCCCGGGTGAAGAATACCTTTCCAGTGAATATGGATTCTGTGCGAATCCTCATTGACGATTATAAGGATTTTATTTCTCAGTACCCCGACAATGTAAACTCTCTGGAAGCCGCCCGGAGTGAGGCGCTGTTGTTTGCTAACTTTCTGGACAAAAAAGACTCGGCTATTCAAATTATCAGCAGGTTAATAGCAAATCCCAGAACATCGCTGCATTTGAAATCAAAAGCTAAACTTGATCTGGGAGATATTTATCTTTTAAAAGGAGAGCCATGGGAATCCACGCTTCTTTATTCACAGGTGGAGAAAGTGCAAAAGGAGAATCCGATTGGGTATGATGCGAAACTTAGAAACGCGAAGCTTTCATATTACAAGGGTGATTTCAGGCTGGCCCAAGAGCACCTTGACATTTTGAAACAGGCAACGACGCGGGAAATAGCGAATGATGCATTAGACCTTAGCATGAGGATCAAGGAAAATATAGCATTCGATTCCGTGGGTGAAGCGCTGAAACAATTCGCATCCATCGAATTACTCCTTTATCAAAATAAAAATACTGAAGCATTGAAAGCTATTGAGTACTTAAAAGAAGGACGACTCCAGGTAAAAGCAAAGAATTCGTCTACACCGAAGAATGATTCACTATTGGTTATCTCGAATCAAACTATCCTGGATGATGTATATTGGTTGGAGGCTAATCTCAGAATGAAACAAGGAGAGTTTGAAAAATCAATTGGACTGTTGGATAAGATTATTCAGGATTACGGCGATGACATACTAGCCGACGATGCCTTCTTTCTAAGGGGCGAAATCTATGAGCGACAGTTAGGACAAAAAGACAAAGCCATGGAGATATATCGCGAGTTCCTTAATAAATATCCCGGTAGTGTATATGCTGCTGAAGCGCGAAAAAGATATCGATTCCTTCGCGGTGACTTCGATGGCCAGGAGCAGCCGCAATTATAGCTGAGCGCCGGCTGGCGGCGGTGCGCCCTGGTGCATC
>CAMLER010000075.1 GCA_946478915.1 uncultured Chryseolinea sp. | reverse complement strand
GATCGTTTGTGTTTTCTCGATACGTGCCTGCGCGGCGATTTCTTCCTGACCAGTAACATCAGCAACCGCGTACATCTGGTTGTAGATCGGCCGATATAATAATACCGCGGCTAACATGCCCACCATCATAATACCCTTTCGTCCGATCTTGTCTGACAGCCAACCGAAATAAATAAATAATGGAGTGCCTATGAGTAAAGCTATTGCGATAATATTTCGGGTTTGCACAAAGTCTACCTTACAAGTCGACTCGATGAATGTCATTGCATAGAACTGGCCGGTATACCAAACGACCCCCTGCCCTGCCGTTGCTCCAAATAACGCAAGCAATACCAGTTTCAGATTTTCCTTTTTTCCAAAGCTTTCCTTAATTGGATTCTTAGAAATTTTTCCTTCCTTTTTAATTTTCGCAAACAAAGGAGACTCCTGCATCTTTAGCCGGATAATTACCGATACAGCTACAAGAACTGCAGACAAAATGAATGGAATACGCCATCCCCAGTTGTTGAATTCCTCGGTGCCCATCGTTTCGCGTACAAAAAGAATCACGCCGATGGAAACGAATAGCCCAAGCGTTGCAGTGGTTTGAATAAAGCTCGTGTAGAATCCCCTCTTGGCAGCGGGCGAATGTTCTGCGACATAGGTCGCCGCTCCTCCGTATTCGCCACCAAGCGCAAGCCCCTGCAGCAGTCTGAGGATCAAAACGATGGCTGGTGCCCAGTAGCCAATTTGATCGAATCCCGGAATAAGACCAATGGCAAATGTCGATCCCCCCATAAGTATCAGGGTGACCATGAATGTATATTTCCGGCCTACCAGGTCGCCTAAATGGCCAAATACAATTGCACCAAAAGGACGAACTATAAACCCTGCGCCAAAAGTCGCCAGCGTCGATAAAAGTGCTGCCGTGGGATTTGTATGGGGGAAAAATTGCTCCGAAAGAATAATCGCAAGGCTTCCGAAAATATAGAAATCATACCATTCTATCAGAGTGCCCACGGAAGAAGCGGCGATAACAAACCATAATTTTGATTTCTCCTGAGGAGTGACGGCAGTGGATTGCATTGACTTTATTTTTTTCTCAAGAGGGAAATATAGCTATTTATCCGTTATCCGTTGTCCGTTATCCGTTAATCGTTATATCCGTTATCCGTGGGTGATGATAATAATTTGGAGTGATAGATTAGAGCGCACACGAACACTCTCCTATTAGTTATTAATCCTACTTTTTCCAAGTTTGAAAAAAAGCAATAGGGAATAAACAATTAGGATTGCATCGCGAAGTGCGGGCCTTATTCCCTATTCCCTATTCCTAGCGATGATCCAGCGCACGGAGACCGGATAACAAATAACGGATAACGTCACTCAGTCCACATAGAGAATTCGTAAATAGTAGGGATCTACGGAAGTTAACTCGTACGTTATGTAATTTAATGTCTGCTAAAGCAAACGCTTCATTTCGAGATCGAGCGCGCACCCACACCCACTCCCCACACCCACGATTAACAAATAACGGATAAAACGATTAACGTTATTCAGAGTACCACGACTCCTGGATCTCATGAAACAGATCGTGGAGCTTAGTCAATGACTGGCCCACGGATTTGTCATCCCCCTCTCGTGATATTTTTGCAAAGGTGGAGGCATCGACCTTCAACTGATTAAGCTTAAACCTGATTTCTTCATCTCCTTTGAATTTTTCTGGCAACGGAGCTTCTGCCCAATGCTCGGCCGCCGAAACCAATGAATCAGCATAAGACTTTGCTGGCTCAAGATTCGAAGAATCTTTAAATGGGTGGAATGCTTCGGCCATGACCATATGAAAGTCGTCCATTTCCTTCCACTCTCCGTGCGATGCGTGCTCTTCAGTTGCATCGTGATGGTGTTCTTTTTTTGAAGTACAGCCGATCGACGCGATCACTACTCCTAAAACTAACAGAAGATTAAGTTGTTTTTTCAGCTTCATTATTATTCCGTTTTTAGAAAGAAGAATGTTATTCTTTTGGTTTCTTTTTAAATCTGCGGCTGCCCTCCAGCCGCTTAACGATCCGCTTAAGTATGTCGAAATAAAGGGTCGTATAAAGAACCAACGTCATTAACCAGATCACAACAATATTGAAGTACAGCGTGTTCCAGTAAACGCCAGCAAAATGCTTGGTAGGTTGATATAGATTGGCAGAGAAATCAAGTAAATATTCAGGGTCGTGTTCATCACTGTAAACCGGATAGATCTTTTGTACGAGTCTGCCATTGTATTCGATGATTCGTTCTATAGCCGATACGTTTAAGACAGCGTCGGTGACAGCATCATTGGTATAGCTCAACCGTTCCATTTCGTAGTCATGTTGTTTCTCAGGCGTTGACGTCAGTTGAGCTATCAGGCTATCCTTTTTGTTTGATGCTCTCGTTATTTTGTTGCCATAATAGCGTTTTAACGTGGTGAGAAATTTTGACGTTTCCTTGTAAATAGTCGAATCGAATTTGCCAATGGACAGTTTCTCCAAATTCGGAAATTTATCCGGATTCATGGATTCCAGCTCATTGGCAATTTCTGTCCGTATCAATGATAAGTTAGATACCATGCGGGTGTTTTTTTCATTTCGCCATTGCGAACGGTTATTTAAGCAATAGGCAAGTCTGGATTCGAGAGCGGGAATAAGGTATACCCTCCGATATTCTGCATTTGCTATAGTTTTGTCCAGGTCGTAGAATTTTTTTTCAAACTTATTGTCTCGAAATTGAGTAACCATAAAGGCTTCGAATGCCCAGCGAGACGCCATGATTTCTCCAGCTAACGGAACCCCTACTGGCTTTGAGACGCTGGGGTTGAATTTATCGAAGCTGATGACTACGCCGCTCAGCAAAAGCTGTGGAATGATCAGCAACGGGATCAGTATATAAATTGTAACAGCTGAATTGAAGGAGGCGGAAATGTTCAAGCCCAACATGTTAGCAAAACAGGAAGTGGTGAACAGGATTACCCAATAGCGAACCTCTTCCAACGGAATTTCGAGAATGCTATTGCCTACTAGAACGAACAGAAAAGTCTGAATGGCCGAAATAAAAAACATCACTGTCACCTTCGAAATGAGGTAGCTGCTGCGACTCAGGTGAAGAAACTTCTCCCGTTTTAGAATTTTCCTATCCTTAAAAATTTCTTCCGCGCTCATTGTTAGTCCGAAGAAAAGCGCTACCACGACGCTCATAAAAAAATAAACCGGAATATTATTGTTATGATAAAAACTATACTCGGCAGACTCAGCCCGATTAAAGTATTTTACCATGAACGCAATAAAAAAAGCAAGGGTGGGCGCCGCAAACAGGTTGATATAGAGGTATTGTTTATTGGCCGCTTTTGCCAACACATCCCGCATGATAAAAATCCTTAGCTGCCGGAACCAGCCTGGTATTTCCTGCACGACAGGTAATGCTTCTTTGACATGCTCGACTTTGGGCGTTTTTATCTTTTGTTTGAAATACTGGTACCACTGACCGGGTGAGATCTTTCTTGTTTGGGTTAAGCGCCCGTATTCATTTACGACGCGAGTTTCAATGATACTGAATATCTGCTCGGGATTTATGTTGCCGCATTCAGGGCATGCACCCTGCATTTTGTTAGCCGCATTGATAATATCCCGAAAATAAATTACGGATTCAATAGGATTGCCATAGTAGATCTGGAACCCGCCCGCATCCAGGATGAGAAGCGTATCGAACATTTTGAAAATGTCCGACGATGGCTGATGGATCACCACAAAAACCATCTTTCCACGCAAGCTCAATTCCTTCAACAGATCCATGATATTTTCAGAATCGCGCGACGATAGGCCTGACGTTGGCTCATCCACAAACAGGATGGTCGGCTCGCGGAGCAACTCCAGGGCGATATTCAGGCGCTTGCGTTGTCCCCCACTGATTGTCTTTTCAAGTGAAGATCCAACTCTCAGACCCTTGATCTCGTTTAATCCGAGGCTGGCAAGGACTCTCAGCACAAGATGAATAATTTCCGTTTCAGTATAGTGTCCAAAGCATAACTTAGCCGCATAATACAGATTCTCAAACACCGTAAGCTCCTCAATGAGAAGATCATCCTGCGGTACATAACCAACGACTCCCTGGACATCCTCAGGTCGTTCGTGTATATCGATACCGTTGACCTGTACTCTTCCGCTCGAAGGTCGCTCAGTGCCGTTCAGGACATTCAGCAAAGTCGATTTACCGGAACCGCTGGCGCCCATCAATCCGATCAACTTGCCACCCTTTTCGGCGATGTTTATATTTTGAAGTCCTGCCTTGCCGTTCTTAAAATGATAAAAGAGGTGGTCGGCTGTAAAGGTGATGGTTGTGTAGCTCTCGTCAATTAAGAACTTGCCGATGATATCACTGTAATAGATTGGGCCAACTTTGTCACCGCGTATAGTGCTGCCGGTTGGAAAC
Organism: uncultured Chryseolinea sp.; assembly: GCA_946478915.1. Next base: position 8,146 of record CAMLER010000075.1, on the reverse strand, counting down.
ACATCGATCTTTCGGCTTTTAAGAAGAATGCTGTTGAGATAGACCGCTGTAATACCCAGGTACTTAATAAAGTAGGTATCAGCATCCTGCAGGCGAAGAATAGCGATCAGGCCGGTCAGATTCTTCTCGATGATTCTGGGGCCGGGATACTCACCGGATCCTTCGTCAATGATAAGAACATCTTTGGATGCCAGGTCATCAATATCATATCCGGTAACAAAGGACTGAAGAGCCTGCACATCTGATTGTGGAATCTTGAGAGATTGACCGATATAAAAAACGAGGTTTGCCTGTCGCTCGGAGATATCATCATCAGCATTTACCAGTTCGATAATCTTAACAACCAAGACCACCTTCTGCTGCATCGTCAGGGCTTGATTTACCTGCTTTACGATACGCATTATCTTGGCCCAGTCATCAACAAATTGTTGGGTATCGGCGTCGACATTCCGCAAGTCCTGTCGCTCATCTATTTGATTGGAAGCAGCGAATTCATCAAAAAGCTTCAAATAGTAATTGGTGGCTTCGCGATTCAGATGGAGCCCAAGGAACTCTTTGATATTGGTACGTTCCGCATCCGTAACACGCTCACGGGCGACAATTGCAAAGAGTTGTAGGATAGCTTTCAGTAATTCTTCGCTCATGCGTGTGCATTAAGGCGCTTTATAAGAGGTCAAAATATGAATTAATGACCTATTCCTGCAACCTAATACGAAAAAAGGCAGGAATGAGATCCTGCCTTTTCATTATGTTTCTGACAATGCCTCTATCCTAATTTTGGTGTTATCAAATCACCCAGCACAAAGAGGCCTTCCCGAAGGTATTCGTCCTCCATTTCCATCAGATCAATAGTGGTGCCTTCCTTGCCCACTATCTTGGTTCCTAACTTGTCGTTAGCTGCCTTTTTCTTTTCAGCTTCTTCAATCTCTTTTTTCCTTGCAGCCTCATTCAAAGATATCTTGGTTTCCCTAAAGCTTCTCGATGTCTCTTCAGTTTCATTCACAAAGCGCTGCAGTGAAGCATCAGTCTTAAGACGATCCTGATATGACTTTGTAAGATTTGTAATTACCCTGTTATTCACCAGCGGTGTCTTTTGATAAAGCGTTCCACGAATCTCATCCCATGGCAGCGCATTCGGACTTGAACTTTCACCGAACTGTTCCGGGCTCAAGGCAGTCGGAAGCTGTATGTCGGGCGTCACTCCTTTGTGCTGCGTGCTGCTGCCTGTTACCCTATAAAATTTTTGGAAGGTAATTTTAAGCTCTCCCACCTTATTGTTGGGGTCGTTGATAAAACGATTAAGATTAATCACCGTTTGAACAGTACCCTTACCGTAAGTTGATTCACCAACCACAACTCCGCGGTTATAATCCTGGATTGCTCCGGCAAAGATTTCAGACGCAGAAGCGCTGAATCGATTTGTTAACACTACCAGCGGACCGTTATAAACTAACGACGGGTTATCGTCTGTAAGTGTTTCGATCTTATTGGCCGAGTTTTTTACCTGTACTACGGGTCCGCTTTTAATAAATAGCCCTGTTAGATCGATGGCCTCAGTCAGCGATCCACCACCGTTATTACGCAGGTCGAGAACAAGGCCGTCTATATTTTCTGCCTGTAGCTCTTTAACCAATTTCTGCACATCCCGGGTAGTGCTGGTATAATTTGGGTCACCTTTCTGGTAAGCATCAAAATCCATGTAGAAGTTGGGTAAAGTGATCACCCCAAGCTTTAGGTCTTTTCCCCCCTTCTGATACCGGATCATACTCTTTTGCGCTTGTTGATCTTCTAATTTGATCTTATCGCGCACCAACGTAATTATTTTAGGAGGGCCATTAACACCAGTTTGCGCGGGCAAAAGTTGAAGCCGAACTGTCGTTCCTTTCGGGCCTTTTATGAGTTTCACAACCTCGTCAATCCTCCAGCCGATAACATCAACGACCTCGCCATTAGCGCCCTGGCCTACTCCGATGATACGATCGTTTACATGAATGAGATCGCTCTTTTGCGCCGGTCCTCCCGTGATTATTTCGGCTACGCGCGTGTAATCATTTTCAGTCTGTAATCGCGCACCAATTCCTTCCAATGAAAGCGACATTTGTTGCTTGAAGAGGTCGGCTGCTTTTGGTGAAAGGTAATTCGTATGAGGATCATAAGCTTCGGTCACCGCGTTCATGTATAAGCTAAAAACATCCTCGCTGTTAAATTGTGTGACTGATTTGCTCAAACGCCCATACCGTTCCCGCAACATTTTTTCAATTTCTTCCTGTGGCTTTCCTGTGAGTCTAAGACTTAATGCCTGACTCTTAATTATCTTCCGCCACACTTCATTAAGCTCAGCGTCGTTTTTCGCCCAATCCTCTTTGTCCCGATCTGATTCATAATATTCTTCCACCGAATAATCGAACTCCTGATTGACGAGATTTTCCATCACATATTTAATGCGTTCGTCAAATCTTTTTCGAAACGAATTATAGATGAGGTATGCAACTTCAATATTTTCTGCGCGAATGAGATCATCCATCTTGTCGCGATATTGCTCAAACTTTTGAAGATCAGCACTGGTAAAATATTGCTTGTTGTTGTCAAGGCTTTTCACATAGGAATCAAGAATCACGGACGATAATGAATCGTCGAGATTGATCTTACGGTAATGATTATTGTCAAGGATGTATGTGATGACCTTGGCTTCTTTTCCGTAGATAGGTTTAGACCGTAAAAAAGTAGTGTCGCCGGGTGCGGCCAGCGCAATTTGAAGACTCAGGAGAAACACAAAAACTGCGCTTATTCCCGCAAAAAATCGTTTTTTCATTTTTATTCTATTTTAACTCAGTCGGAAGAGGGTTGGCAAATGTCGTGCCTCTCCATACAAACGCAAATCCAATTGAATAGATTACCTAAAACGTTACTAAGTCCGATTAAAATTCCGTGTATGGTCTGAAACTCGTTTAAGACGTCTTTTCGCCTTCGTATCCATCCAGGAACTTTTGTGCCTGACCAACGGTTTGAAACTCGAAAAACTTCTTTCCGCCCGTGGTTGTATGAATTTCAACTCTCACCAGGTCAATATCCTTATTCTTCTTGAAGTTATGTTTTGCCAGGGATCTGTAGTCATCTGCTTCCCGTGTGGAGATATTGAAGGCTGTCGCTCTAACTGATTTACAATAGTAGCATTGGTAGTGTTTTATCAATTCGCCTGTCACATCTTTTCCAGGCTGGCGCGTAATTTCTTCCCGAACAACCTTCATAGTAAAAAATCCGCAGCTATTGCACTTCAGAGCCTGGAGATGACCAGGATATTTTTCGACCTTAACTTCGCCGCTCTTCTCATCAATCCAGACGTCATAGTCAACAGAAAACACATTTTCCTCTGCGCGCATACCTTCGGCAAGGTGCACATCTTCCTCATCCTCACTTAGAAGTCTAAGCTTGGCTCCATTCGTTCCCACGCGTGGCATGTATCTCCATTTATTTAATTTTCTATGAAGCACAGTAGGGTAATAGTATTCGAGGACCAGGAAGGCGACATAAGCGACCAGGGTACCTCCGGCAATCGATATGAAAAGGCGTACAAAAAACCACACCCCTATCTCGTGAAGTTCGCCCATTCCGTATATGTTGATCAGCAGCATCACGGCGAGTCCAAGACATACAAAGACTCTCTTATAGCTTTTGATCTCGTGCTCGTTGATGAAGTTATACTTTCCTTTATAATCCTTAATTGTCGACACCCTGATGTTGTGCACAATGTATATTCCTATCGCCACAAGGGTCATTACAATAGCACCCGTGATCATGGCCAGGTGCCAAATATTTAAGAAAGGACTAGATGCTTCTTTTTCCATACACTATTAGAGAGTTTTAAATATAATAATTTAAACGAATTAGTTGACCGGCGCGTATTTGCTCCACTCAGCTTAAACACGAGGTTGATGTAATGTGATCCTGCTTAAAAGAACATTTATTCTTATCGACCGCTGTTCGCTGAACCTTTTAGCATCTCCATAACGCCCACAGCAGATCAACTCCAGCTTCGCATATATGTTATTAACTCTCAGAAAATCACACTATTAATTTCGAGGTTGAGATGCAATAAATTAAGATTCGTGCTAAAAAATAAGTGCAGGTTTCCACATATTTCCATGCAATAGACACCGTTTTTTTGTTATAATTGTGTATAAATGCACAACCATGGCAACTGTTGATAGAAAGAAAATTGAAAGCGACCTGAATGCGTTTGCCTTACGGAATTTTGAAAGGCCGGCTGATTGTAAGGATTTGGAGCAAATAAGGTTTTATATACGCGAGCTTTGCGTGAAGATTGAAGACCTTGAAAAGCGTTTTGAGTATGTGCCGCATTCCGCCTACAAGTTGCTCGCACAGTATAATCAAAAGCAAAACTCTATTATAAACAAGGATTTTGATAACCTGTATCAGTGAAAATGAGGTACGTACCCTCTCCGATAACTCTGCAATTCAGTTATCTTTACAGCGCTACGGCGAACTCGTCTGGTAGGATGCAGTATCATCGCATCAAGCCTGGGCAGAGCAAGCTGCGCATCAGCCGTACAGAGTTTATCAAGGCATATAACGATTCCCACATACTCGCTATTAATCCGCTGCAGCAAAAGGGTCACGATGCTGTTTTTCAATTTGAGTTTTACGTCTGAGGTAAACCAGTTTTACCCTTCATTTAAAATTCGCGCGAGATTAGCCGGACTATAGTTGACAGATTTTAATGTCTTATTATCAGACTTTCGGTAGATCAGCCACAGCTCGCCTTCTTTGCGATAGTAGCATTCGGTTCCGTCTTTTTGTTTGTAATGCTCAACCGTCGTTTTAGCTTCATCTTCCGATCTGCAAGCCTTGCTCATATTAGATCGCTGCACCTCTTCGAACAGCGCTTTAAATTTTTCGCCAAGACCGAACTCGAGAATAGCACCGGAGAGAACGTATTGAATGTCGCACAACGCATCGGCTACCTCAACAATATCTTTTTCGAGAATGGCGACTTCAAGTTCCTTTAACTCTTCAGCTATCAATGCAACTCTCAGTTTGCAACGATCTTCGTGTGGTATGGCAGGATCAGGTAGGATTGGATGTTTAAATGTTGTGTGAAATTCGGCGACGAGTTGAAGGGATTCGGGTTGCTTCATATGGATTAAGAAATTAAAGTATACAGATGCTACTGGCAGTTGGCTCGCCAAAAATAAACCTTATCGTGAAATGACCGTTATAAATTTATCGTTTAGGGGGCGCAAATAATTAATTGATAGGATCATCGGGTAATTCATCCTGTTGAACGACCGTCCGAATAAACGAATCCGTTATGGTTTAGAAAAAAAACGCTACTTTTGCAACATGCTTATCTTCAGAAATACGTATGCGAGAAATGCGATGGCCCTGTTTACAGGCCTCATATTTCTCAATATGAGCTTTTTTCTGGCAGAGGTATCCGCTCTGGGATTGACAAAGGATAAGCAAATGGTTAAGAACATTGCCCTGCTGATTTCAAGCAGCGCCGCCGAAGAGGAAAAAGATGCATTCGGCGGAATGGCAGATGAAGATCATTCCGCTAAAGGAGTTGATTTAATTGTGAGCTATTCTACACATACTATTTACGGTCACGAAATTTTGGTCACCAAGCATGGTAGTCACGAACAAGGTATTCCTTTGCTTGGCAGTTACGAGATTTATAGTCCTCCCCCCGAAGCTTAACGTCCATCCTTTTTTTCTTTGACGAGTACTTCTTCGTCAACATCATTTTATTCCCTAACTAAATAATTCACCCATGGACGGAAAACGGTTTCTGGGCGATGTTACTGCTGGATTAACAGTAAGTTTCGCCGCTATATCTTTGGGCGCCGCCTTCGGTGCCATGTCCGGAAGAGGCGCGTTTGCGGGCATGATCGGAGCAGCGGTCATTCCAATTATTGCATCAGCATTTGGCGGCGTTCGCATTCAGGCCTCAGGTCCGACGGCTCCTATGACAGCAGTCTCGGCCCTTACCGTCGCTTTCGCATATGATAATTTCCAGGAAAAAGCATTAGCGGAGCAGTTCATCACATTGGTATTCATGCTAAATGCCGTTTGCCTCATAATTGCGGGATTTATTCGTTTGGGAAAATTGATTTCGTATGTCCCGAACGTTGTCATACTCGGGTTTATGAATGGTATAGCCGTTTTAATTTGGAAGGATCAAATCGTAAAAGTGTTAGCCGTTGGCGGAAAGCCGATTATGGAAGGAGGCATTTGGCTTAACATCCTTATTGCACTCGCTACATTTAGTATGATATACGGAATTGTCTGGGGGCTGAAAAAATTGAACGTTCGAAAACAAATACGTTCGCTGATTTCAGGTGTGCTATGGAGTATAATAATAATGACAGCACTAACCCTGGTAACCGGATTATCACTTGAACGCATCCAGTTAGGAAACACGATCGGTTCAATCAGCGAGTTTGGCGCAATGCTGGCTAACTATTTTCCATCAGAAATTCTGCAAAGGCAGTATATAATGATGGCGATACCGCTGGCATTACAACTGACACTTCTGGCATACCTTGATTCCCTTCTCACAGCGCTCATTCTAGATCGGATGACGAGGGAAAAATCAAACCTTAACAAGGAGCTAGTAGCCCAAGGGTTGGCTAATGGTATGTCCGGGATTTTCCAGGGCATTCCGGGCGCGCAGGCAACCATTCGCTCCGTGCTTTTGCTCAAAGAAGGTGCTCAAACGCGTCTGGCTGGAGTTCTCATCGGGGTGTTCGCATTGCTAAGTATTATCCTGTTCAAGGATTACCTTGCTCTGGTTCCTGCGGCCGTATTCGTCGGCGTTTTGCTAAAGGCTGGTCTAGACGTTTTTGATAAAGACTTTCCAACTTATTATATGCAATACCAGTGGTTTAATTCACCGGCAAGAAATATTCAGCTACTATTCATTTTGTACACGACGGTGATAACGGTGCTGATCGATCTGAACATCGCCGTATTATCGGGAACAGCGTTCTTTTACCTGGCGAAATACTTCTGGAAGGTCCAGGATGTTGAATCTGATTTCGAACAGGTTTCCGAAAGGGAAGCAGCATTAATAACAAGCTAAAAAATAACTACAATGAAATTATATCAGTCATTATTGGACGGAAACAAACAGTGGGTTGATCGGCGCTTAGAGCAAGATCCACAATACTTTGAAAAACTATCTCAGGGACAAAGTCCACAGTTCCTTTGGATCGGTTGCTCGGACAGCCGGGTACCTGCTAATGAAATCACCGACACCCGCCCCGGTGACATTTTCGTTCATCGAAACATCGCCAACATGGTTGTGCATTCCGACATGAATCTACTCAGTGTGCTGGATTATGCGGTGAACATTCTTCGTGTGAAGCATGTGATCGTGTGTGGCCACTATGGATGTGGCGGCGTAAAAGCAGCAATGGAGAATGAACAATTTGGTCTGGTGGATAACTGGCTTCGGTTTATCAAAGATGTATATCGTACGCACAGCAAGGAACTCGACGGAATCGCTGACCGTGAAAAACGTTTTGACAGGTTTGTTGAATTGAACGTGGTTGAACAGGTGCTTGATCTTTCTAAAACTACGATCATTCAAAATGCCTGGAGAAAACACAACGCTCCGAAAATTCACGGCTGGGTATACAGCTTAAAGACAGGCCTGATAAATGACCTTGGAGTGAGTCTTGATAGCGAACTCCAATTACCCCCTATCTATCGAGTACACAATGGGGTTGAAAAAAATAATGCGGTTGAAACACAGGAGGCATAAATGACGAAGGATAGATTTCACCCGTTAACAAATATCAAACATGATTTACCCGCAAGCATAGTAGTTTTCCTGGTCGCCTTGCCACTCTGTTTAGGAGTGGCATTGGCATCAGGAGCTCCATTGTTTGCGGGAGTAATTGCCGGAGTAGTAGGCGGCATCGTTGTAGGTATCTTCAGTGGCTCGGCGCTCAGCGTCAGCGGACCAGCGGCGGGCTTGACAACCATCGTGTTAGCTTCAATTACATCGATGGGCAGTTACCAGGCATTTCTAACTACGGTTGTTCTAGCAGGAATAATTCAAGTTGTGCTAGGCTTCGCTAAAGCAGGAACAATCGGAAATTATTTCCCGTCTTCCGTAATC
>CAMLER010000074.1 GCA_946478915.1 uncultured Chryseolinea sp. | reverse complement strand
TGCATACTCTAGCGAACGACAGAAACCCGCTGGAGCCATACTTGTCAAGCAAAAGACTAACGTCCACGTATATGCCATATACGGATTATATCAGCGATAAGTCAGCCAACAAAAATCGACAACAACAAAAATCATCCTTCATGTCTTTGACTTAATATTCGCGATTAGCAGATATCCTTGCCCGGCTCAATTGATTGTCAACAGAAATCAATTCATCCAAAAGCTTATCAGCATATTTTTTTAGCATTTCGTGTTCACGCTTTGATATTTTTCCAACGAGAATATGCGTGCGGCTATTGACGCGGCGTACCCTGCTTTCGGTCTTATCCAGCGATGTGATAAACTTGCTTTTGACTTATATGCCCGGGCATATTGTGCAAACTTTTCAGCCAATGAACCGCTTGGCTAAATTGAATTTTTGTAACTTACTTTCGTTGTCTCGAGTTTGCCCGGCTATTATGGAATTTACCGATACGTTTTACATAATACTATTCTTGTGGCTCGCTGGTGAAGTATTGCCTTGGATTATTGTTCGGTCAAGGGGCATTAAGTTGTCCTTTTGGGAATTTAACCATCCGATCATCAGAAAATCACTTTTGGCGATCAACCACAACAACAAAGTATTTGACGCACTGCAGGTCATCCAGGAGAATCATCTGAATATAACCCTTGATGAGATTGCAGAATTATATAATGCTAACATGGATTTTAACGAATTCGTAGATGCAATGCATATGGCGAAAGAAAAAAATGTCAATGTTTCAAAAGATGTATTAAGGGAGCTTGCATTTTTCAAAAAAGACCTTAGAGAAATCATAAAGGCAAAAAATTCCGGTGACCGAGTGGCCCTGCCAGGTCTGGCTGAGCGCATAACCAATTCTTACATTTCGAATTAAGCCTTTAAGTTCAAGGTAAGGGACGTTTCATTTCTAAATCCCCTCAGGATAGTCCTGCATCCGGTCTATAACCGGGAATGGGTTATCAGAACGGCAAATTAACCTTTCCAACTTCCTCACATGAAATGGTGTCAAATTCAAAAATGACGATATCATGGGTTATCAACTTACAGCGAAAAAGGTATTTAATCTTTGCTTCACTGCCTTGTTGAGCCTAACATTTTTCGCCTCATGCGACGATGAAGATGAGCCTTTTGAGGCTTCCACTTATATATGGTCACCGGCAATTAAGGTTGAAAAAGGCGATGGCGAAGCTAAAATAGGGTTGTCGGACCCCACGATATTTGCGCTGTATGTGTACCCCGGTCCAGCCCGCCCCTCGCACTTTATTATCTTCAAATCCGATGATATGGAGAATTTCTCTGAATATGAGACGGTTGATAGCGAAACCACCAGTGTCCTTATCAAAGATCTTGTAAACGATAAACCGTACTATTTTTTTGTAACTGCTCATCTAAAGGGTTTTCCGTCGGTTAATTCAGACACGCTTATGATCATTCCGTCAGCAAAATTCGAACGGGATGCCTATACGCCCGTGCCCAACGGCCCTTTTGAACGATTCTCCGTTTCTTTTGATGAAACTTATGGTCTGTATCGAGACAATCATCGTTATTATCAATTCAAATCCAGCGACCCAGGCCAACTGCATTTGGTAGACAATCAAACTTACTCTGCAAAATGGTCACCAAAGGCTAACAAATTGGTTTACGTAAAAAATATAATCGTGGAGTCGGCAGCGTATCCGACATCCATAAACATATATGACGCTGAATCACTTGCTTCGACAATATTGCTGACGATCCCCAATAGGAGCTACCTGGTTAGCAGTCCAGTATTTACCCTTGACGGAAACAAAATCACCTATTTATCGACCGAAGGTAACGCAGGTGAGCTGATTTACGATTTGTGGTCCATCGATATTGCTACGCAGGAAAAAGTAAAGCTGTCGGATTTCGGATCGGCGGGCTTTGCTACGAATAGTCCCTTCGTGTGGAACAGGTCAGGCGAGGAAATCTTCCTATCCGGTGCGTATCATATTAATACCGGGGGCTATAATGTATATGACAATGGCATCCATAAATTCAACGTTAGCACTAAAAGTCTCACACCGGTTATCGTATCAAAATGGGGTGACCAATACCCCGCACTGTCACCCAATGGTAGTACGATAGCTTTTGTTTCATACAGAAGTGGTGAGGACGAGCTATGGACATATGATCTCAACAGTTCCAAATACAGGCAAATCACCGGCGAAAGTGACGATAACTTTTTTTCACCATATTCTGAAATTCAATGGCTTGACGATGAGCGGTTACTGACTAGCGTAGTTGAAGATAATCTATATCGCCTGGTCACGTTTCATGTGAATCAGTGACAAATAGCGATCGACGGCGTCTGACTTGTTCACAATTCACCGGCTGGAATACAACAAAAATCAATCCTTCCATATGGTCTTGAGTATTTCCCCTTCCATCACAACATCTGTGCGGCCGTACCTCTTTATATACATCCTAACCTCCCTTTGATTCTCCGCACCTGCCGTAATCATCATTGCGTGGCAGGAATTGATCAAATTTCCGCTTCGAGACCCATATCCACAGAGACCCAAGGGGTCGTCACAGACAGATCGCGTAGTTTGATATGATAGTCGCGTATCACCGGGCGTATAATCATGCGTGCCGTAGTAAAAAACCACATCGCCATATTGAGTCATCGACGGCACTCCATTGCACCAATCTGTTTTGTCGGAATTTAGTGCTGACTGGCTTTCAACTGTATATCGGCTAAAGGTCCCGTCCTTAAAAAATAGAAATACTTCTGTATCTATGCTATAATACGTGCTCACCGAAAACTCTGAGTGATAGATCCATTCAGCTTCTTTCGTATTTGGGTCAATAACTAATGTTGGACAGGGAGACCCATCATCACAGCATCCACTGTGATTTTGTGTTGTAAGATAACTTTTATATGGAGCGAAGATACGAGTAGGTTGATCATTATGGTCCAGCAATGCTGTCCACAACCATTGCCACCCGTAGCCATAGTCGACCAGGACAGTATCACCATCCTGACGGATATCACACATTGTCGTCCCGGGCCTTTCGACCGTTACGATCCTTTCAATAATATCAATAGGCTCGCCGTTGTCATCATAGGCCGTTATCTCTAACGGCATACTTTGTGAATTGGAAAATTCATCAATTTCATCCAGGCTGATTTCAAATACGATAACAGAAACAGTATCTGTTTCCTCCATTTCAAAAATGGGTACATCGTAGTAAAAGGTTGAACCGGTTACAGCAATATACATCCCTTTCACAGGTGTCTTAGGGTGAGAAATGCGAATTAGATTTATCACGTCTGGCAGAACATACAGGGTATCCGACGAATTGGTCTTTAGCAATGAACTGTTTACACCTGATGGAACCTTCCCTGTTTTCTTTATAGCATCTTTAAATGAAAAGGCTTTTAATGCCACATCCGCATCAACGGAAATAACTTCTTCTTCTTCTTCTGATCCCGTAGGTGGAGGTGTTACATCATCCTCAGCAGGATCCGAACAACAAAACAGAAACATCACCGCCAGCACAGCCACTCGGGCCGTACTCAGCCAACTAATCGGGGTTTTCATGACAAACTTTTTTTGACCAAGGTATCGCGGTCGTCGCCCGTTAGGAATCCGGAGTCAGTATCTGGCAGGTTGCGCCAAGTAAGTGGCGGTCTGGAGTGGCTTATCAAAAAAGGTATAGGGTAAAAGGTATAGGGCCAGTTCACATAGACAGATTGTAATCGCGTGCCCTTATACCTTATACCACATACCTTTCAGCCTATTGTTAAAAAATGACAAGTAGGATTACCTAAGGAAGCTTGACCTGCGACAAGAATAATTCCTTTCGCCGCCTCGAAATATCCACATGATGACTGCCTGTAAGAATGACATAGCCGCCCTCGCCGCGTACATAACTTTTGACGTGTCTTAAATTTATGAGGAATGAATTATGCACCCGGCAAAACCCGGAATCGGTAAGTAACTCTTCAAAGTCTTTCAGAACTTTTGTAACAAGAATCGATTGAGCATTTACGAGATAAATTCGTGTGTAACAGTCGTCGGCCTTCAGGTAAATTATATCCTGAATATTAAAGAAATCGATACCCGTCGAACTTGGAACTGCCAGTCGCTCAAGCTTACCTAATGGATTAATCGTGTTTTGTACGACCGATTGAATGGAATAAGGCAGCGGCGACATTCGTTCCTTAACCCTCGATACCGCATTAACCAGGTCGTCGACATCTATAGGCTTTAAAAGATAATCAAGGGCACTGAACTTGATAGCTTTGATTGCATACCGGTCATATGCAGAAACAAAAATCACCTGAAATGAAACCGGCGACAATTTTTGTAGGATATCAAAGCCCGACATACCAGGCATCTGGACATCGAGAAACACAAGGTCCGGTTTGTGTTGCTGTATGGAAGCCAATCCTTTGGCCGGATCCTGGTATGTACCGATAATTGATATGTCGGGACAATACTTAATGATGGATTCTTTTAAGTCATCCAACCCATCTATTTCATCATCTATTAGAATGGCATTGATCATGTGTGCGTAACCCTATTTATCGACTCGTCATTGGAGGAAGTTATTATACGAGACCAAGCACTTTTATCTGATTGTCACCCTATACCTTATACCCTTATACCCTTATACCCCTATACCTTATTCCCACCAATCCAAAACTCTAGCAGCACAAAGTTATTCACGAGAACGGAATACTGATCTCAACCCTGGTACCAGTAGCCTCACCGTGATCCTGGAGGTCTACAATCCGTATGAGGTCATCCATTCGTAATTTATTCATAAGCCGCAGTCGTTCCTCCGTGATCTTGATTCCCAATGACTTGGTTTTTACTTCATCCTTTTGCTGCAACTCCTTGGATTTTCCCCGACCTACCCCATTGTCTTCAATGGTGCAAAGCAACGCATCTTTATCTTCCTTAACAGCGATCCGGATATGACCTTCACTATCCTTATGCATCAATCCATGCCAGATTGCATTTTCCACAAATGGCTGCAACACCATAGGTGGCAAAAAGGTATTCTCTCGTTCAATATCCTTGTCTATTGAAATTTCATAAGCGATCTTTCCTTTGAAACGAAGTTCCTCAAGCTGAATGTATGATTCGATAAGAGCCAGTTCGTTTTCCAGAGACACACGCCCACCTTCAACATTTTCAACAATCAGGCGCACGAGTTTCGAGAATTTCTTAAGATAAAGAGACGCACTTTCATACTCCCCTTTTACAATCATACGATTAATTGAATTGAGGCAATTGAATAAGAAGTGTGGATTGATTTGGGCGCGAAGTGCCTTCATCTCCAGTTCGACAATTTGACGCTGATAGGTGATGTCTCTGATCTCTTCATTTTTTGCCGCAACTATCTTTTGGTTCTTAAGCCGTTGCTGAAATGCATATATGCCAAGGCCAGCACTTAACAACACCAGGATCAATCCAGCGAGGAATACCTGCTTGAGCGACGCCTGGCGCTGTGCTTCCTTTTCCTGCAGTTCCTTTTCCTTAGCTAATAAAACGATCTGCTTGTCCTTCTTTTCAGTTTCATACAAGGTCTGCAGTTTATTGATTTGTTCGCGGCTTTCCTCACTGGAAATACTATCCTTCCACTGCTGTGACAATATGTTGTAGGCGTAAGCGTTCTCAAAATCCCTTTTTGCTTTGTGCAAATTGGAAAGATTGGTGTACCCTTCAACGAGCAAAGACTTAGCGCCAATATTCTTTGCAATCTCCACACCTTCATTTAGTAAGGGCAATGCCTCATCATAGCGATTGAGCACCGTGTAAATATGTCCGACGTCTATCAACGTAGCGGCCAGACTTCGTTTCTGTGCGCTTTTTCGTCTGATCTCCAGCGCTTGCAAATTATAGGAGAGAGCGCTGCGGTAATCATTTAGTTCCTCGTGGAGATCTCCAAGATTCGCCAATATGAAAGATGTCTCGGCATCAGAACCGTGTTCTTTTACAAGCTTCAAAGCCTCCAGGTAGTACAACTTTGCCGTATCAAACTGGTCCATCGTTACATATACGTTTGCAAGATTTTGAAGTCCCATTCCATACCGCGCCATACTATTCAGCGATGAATAAATTTTGTTGGCTTGTTTATATGAATCAATAGCGAGGTCATGCTTACCTGTTCTCCAGTAAACATTGCCAATACCGTTCAGTGTACTGGCGATCCGGGGCTGCTCACCTAATTGTTCGTAAATCTTGACTATTCGAAGTTGCAGGGCAAGATTCTTATCATCTTCGCCACGGTCAGCATGAATACTCGCAATACAATATAACGCCCTGGCTACACTGGAGGAGTCTCCTCTTGCTTTGTAGTGCTTTATATATTGATCGAAATGAGCAATCGCGTCTTCATAAACATCTTCATTCATGTCAACCAGCCCCGAATAGTAGTGCGAATCGATTATGCCTTTGTAGTGATTGAGCTTTTCGGAAAGCATCATCGCACTATCAGCATAAGGCCTCGCCAGCTCTGGTCTGTACTGAACAAAATTGTAGATATAGCTCAGTCGATGGTAGACTGCTATTTTGTTGGTGTCCTCTGCAATTTGTCCGATTATGTTTAGCAAGCTATCCACCTCGGCCTGTCGCTGAGAATACGATGGTGGGCATGACCCGACAAGAATGATGCAGATCAGAAACAATGTTCTTGTCATAGCATGTAACGAATGTCATTCAATTTAAGCAGGAATTGGCAGAAAACTTGGTTGGCGGTTGAAAAATCGGAAAACTGAAACATCATTTATCACGCTCACGGTATGTAGGGATTACAGCATGGGAAGTCAATGGACAACCTGCTCTTCTTCAATTTCGCTGTCCCGGCGTGTTCGTCTTATGACCGGATCCGTACAACTTTTTTTGTATCAGCCCCTCCATTCATTATAAAAAAGCACTTTTTGTTCCTGGCACAATTATTCCTACAATTAGAGTATATTCTACCATTATGAAGAAATATCATTTGGGCGAGTTCGAGGAACTGGTCATGCTTGCCATCGGAATTTCGGGGAATAGAGCGTATAGCGTTTCGATCAAAGATGAACTCGAATCTCGATTATCACGGACCGTTAGTATGGGAGCACTTCATACTGCACTGAAACGAATGGAAGACAAGGGATTTCTTCGATCCTTTGCTGGCGAATCGACTGAAGAAAGGGCTGGCAGGCCCAAACGATATTTCGAAATCACCGCGATGGGGAAAAAGGCGGTTCAGTATACAAAGGATACGCGCGATTCACTTTGGAAGGCAATTCCAAAAACAGTCTGGGAAGCTAAAGGCTCGTTCTGAATATGTCACAACTTAAAGCACGTCCCCCCAGGGCTTTCCTGCAATTTTTCCGCTGGTACTGTGACTCAAAAATGCAGGACTACATTGAAGGTGACCTTATGGAAGTTTATGAACGCCGCCTGAGAAAGCTTGGCAAACGAAAGGCCGATGCTTTGTTCATCCTGGATGTAATACTTCTCTTCAGACCAGGGATCATCAACCCAACTATGGAATATCAACAAGTAACTAACTATAGCATGATAAAGAGTCACCTTAAAACGGGATGGAGAAATCTCTGGAGAAACAAATTGTACTCCACACTAAACATTACGGGCCTAACCTTTGGTATAGTTTGTTTTTTAATTATCGGCCTGTATGTACATGATGAGTTAACGTTTGACCTACAGCACCAGAACGCCCGGAGGATTTACCGTGTGATCGAGCATAAAAATATCAACGGTGAAGCGACCACCGTCGCGGCCGGTGGGTTTAAGCTTGCAGAAGAAGCGCGGAACTACATCCCTGAAGTAGAAAATACGGCGCGCCTTTCACGTATCGGAAGAGCAAATCTGGTCGATCCAGAAAATCCTGTACCCTTCCAGGAAACTGTTACGATCGCAAATCAAAACTTCCTGAACATGTTTGATTTTCCGCTCGTAGCTGGCGACAGAAACACTGCATTGAAAGAGCCGAATACTATTATCATTAATGAGGATCTGGCGATGCGAATTTTCAAGAGCGTCGACGTAATCGGCAAGAATGTTCAGTTCAGTTACATGGATACTCCGCTAACGATAACCGGTATTCTAAAAAATCATCCCGATAATTCCAGTTTTACATTTAATTCCATTTTGTCGGAGGCAACCAACTACAATGCAGAATTCTTTAAGCAAACCATGCAAAGCGACTGGGCTTCAGGCGACTTTGCCGTTTACGCTCTGCTACGGCCGGGGTCAAACACTGATTCAGTGGCTCGCAAGATGACAAGGCTTGTATTGTCGAATTTCTCTCCTGAACCGGGCACAACCCTGGCTTACAGTTTACAGCCTTTAACGGAAATGCATTTGTACTCCGAAGGCATTGTTGATGGCGCCAGAAATTCTAACGTGGAGGCTATCCCTCAAGGTAATCCGCTGTATATAAAGATATTTTCATTCACCGCCGTTTTTGTACTACTCATTGCCGGAATAAATTATACGAATTTGACAACGGCCCGGGCATCCGGTCGCATTAAAGAAATCGGTGTGCGAAAGACAATCGGAGCAGTGAGGAGCAACCTGGTGGCACAATTTCTCATCGAATCACTGCTCACCACGTTCATATCTTTTATTCTCGCGCTATTAGTTGTAAATCTTTTGCTGCCTCAGTTTAACGAGTTTTCAGCAAAACAACTTTCACTGTTTGTGTCAACGGGTTACACCTTTTGGCTGACCGCCGCTGCACTTATTCTTATTATGTCGCTGATCTCCGGTGGGTATGCATCGATATTACTTTCACGTCTTAAACCAGTGGCTTTGCTCAAGGGATTGAAGACACAGGGTATCGGAGGTATTTCGGTGCGAAAAGGGTTGGTGATATTTCAGTTTATGATCTCTACTGTGATGATCATTGGCACTATTGTTTTGTTTATGCAGGTACGCTATCTGAATAATACGGACCTTGGGTTCAATAAAGATCTGATGGTTGTGATCGATGTAAATGTCGGCAAAGCGCGGACAAACTTTGAGGCGCTGAAAAATGAAATGGAGAAGATCCCTTCTGTAAAAGAGGTTTCAGTAACGTCACGGGTACCCGGCGAGTGGAAAACATTTCGTCGGATCAAATTAAGGAACCTGGGTGGCGCGGAAGAATATACGACTTCATATATGATTGGCGCTGATAAAGATTTCATTAATACTTATGAGGTTGCGCTTTTGCAGGGTAGGAACTTTGACACCCGCGCAGATTCAATGACCGTTTTACTTAATGAGACCGCAGCAACGATGCTTGGTATCACTGAAGTTGCAGGCCAGGTGGTTGAAATTGGAGCTGTTGCGCGTGGGACAACTTTTAGTCCATTGAACGATGGAAATGTACCATTTAAACCCCGGGTTATTGGCATTGTAAAAGATTTCCATTTTCAATCACTGCGTGATAAAATTGAACCATTGTTGATTGCCTATAACGAAAATCCTATACATGGCATTGACTATTACTCAGTAAAGATTGCAAATACCAACATTACCAGCACGCTGGAAAAGTTAAAAGCAATTATGGTAAAGAATGACGAACGTGAGCCGTTTGAATATCATTTTCTTGACGACCAACTGGCTTTGTTCTATGTAGAAGACGAACGGCGTCAAACACTTTTGGGATGGGTCGCCTTATCAACAATATTTATTGCGTGTCTCGGCCTCTTCGGGTTGGCGACGTATTCTTCAGAACAACGGGTAAAGGAAATTGGAGTGCGCAAAGTTCTGGGCGCCACGATTTCGAATCTGGTGACATTGCTTTCGTGGGATTTTGTAAAGCTGGTGTTAATCGCAAACGGAATTGCATTTCCAATTGCCTGGTGGGCTAGCAACAAGTGGTTGCAGCAGTATGCGTACCACATCGATTTAAAATGGTGGGTGTTTCTTGTCGCGGCGATCCTTGCATCAATAGTTGCCTTGGTTACTGTAAGCTATCAGGCTTTCAGAGCTGCGCTGTCAAATCCGGTGACTAGTTTGAGGTCAGAGTAATGTGGTTGAAAGGTTTGCATCTATAAATTCAAAGTGTAGAGAAGGAATAGGGAATAAGGAATAAGTAAATAAGGGGGCATTGCGTCGCCAAACCTTGCTGCCTCCTATGTATTGAAACGACACAAATTTAGCCACGAAGGCTCGAAGACACGAAGAATCACGAAGAACTGTAAATGACGAAGCAGGTTTGAGAGGAAAACTGAAAAAGCTTTGTGCTTCCTTGTGGATTGGTGGCATTGTGGCAAATTTTTAATCCAAACACTTCTTCCTTCAAACGATCGGATAGGAAAGGCTTTCCATTCTTCATAACTTCGTCGTTACAATGGGATGGATAAACTCTTCGCAATTAAAACGACTCTTCAGATTCTTATCGCTTGCTATTTTACTTGCTTGTTCTCCCGATAAAGAGGACGCAGGATCAACGTGGCCAACTTTCGGTCACGACGCTTCTAACAATAAATATTCAACGCTGAGTTATATCGATAGCTCAAACGTGAGTCAACTGCGGGAAGTCTGGCGTCACGAGGATACGACAGAGGGAGGTGGAGTTTACTTTAATCCGGTGATGATGAAAAATCGTGTCATCGGCCTGATGCCTTCCAACAAATTAGTCGCATTGGATGCTACAACGGGAAGGCTATTGTGGGAATTTGTTCCCGACACCTCATCCATACCGAATTGGTCGAAAGGTATGACCTATCATCCTGGTGATCCTGATCGGATTTTTCTGATTTCCGGCGGCACACTATATGCAATCAATGCTGAGACTGGGAAGGTTATATCTGAATTTGGAACCAATGGCCGAGTTGATTTCTACGAAGGCCTTGATGTTCCCGATTCTATGAGGGCCCGAATTCCGGTATCCAGCAATGCTCCCGGCGTTGTGTACAATGATCTGTTTATTGTCGGTTGTAAAGTACCCGACGAGCTCCCATCCATTTCTGGTGATATTCGGGCATTCAATATAAATACAGGTAAACTGGAATGGACTTTCCACGTCATCCCGAAATCTGGAGAGTTTGGCGCCGACACCTGGGCACCGGATGCACGGCAGCGCAACGGTGGGGCTAATTGCTGGGCAGGAATGGCTCTTGATGAGAAGCGCGGGATCGTCTATATACCAACAGCATCTCCCTCATTCGATTTTTATGGTGCAGACCGACCCGGGAAAAATCTTTTCGCGAACTGCCTCCTGGCACTCGATGCGAAAACTGGCAAACGCATCTGGCACTTTCAAACAACTCACCACGACCTGTGGGACCGCGACAATGGTTCACCCCCAAATCTTGTAACGATCGAGCGCGACGGGAAAAAGATCGATGCCGTGGCACTGGTGACCAAGATGGGATACCTTTTTTTATTTGATCGCGAAACAGGAGAATCGTTATACCCTGTCAACGAAGTCCCCGTGGATACTGTGAGCAGTATGCCCGGAGAAAGACCCTGGCCAACACAGCCGATACCTGAAAATCCACCCTTCGCGCGTCAGGGATATCGCGAGGAATACTTTGGTCGTTCGGCCACCTGGATAAAGGATGAGATTGCAAAAAATAAATACAAGACCGGTGTGTATGAACCACCATCAATGGAAGGGCTGCTAATGCTTCCTACCGCGCATGGCGGCTCTAACTGGGGCGGAGCTTCCGTCAATCCAATAACCAATAGGCTATTCGTCAATTCGACGGATATTCCAATGATCCTGAAACTTACAGACCTCAAAAAAATCCGCGAAGCGAATCAACTGAATCCCGAAATATTATACCGGACGTATTGTGCGAACTGCCATGGAGCCGACAAAAAAGGAACGGGTGTCGGCCCTGATCTTACGTCGCGGGTGAAACAATATCGCAATGCACAAATTGCCAATATCATCAAGATGGGCGCTCCGCCGATGCCATCTTTTAAATTCTTGTCTGAGGAGCAAATCGCAGCCATCGTAGCGTATGTCAAGGATACTGTCGCGCAGCAATCCTTTGAGACAGCTGCAATCCCCGACAACAATGAGCCCTACGGATTCAACGGATACAGCTTTTACCTTGACCCTGACGGGCATCCGGCAATAGCCCCCCCGTTCGGCACCATGACTGCAATTAATTTGAACACAGGTGACATTAATTGGCAGGTTCCCCTGGGAGAAGATCCGGCATTCAAAAAAATGGGTATTCCAAACTCCGGCATGTTCAACCGCGGGGGAGGTATTGCAACAGCTGGTGGATTAATCTTTATCGGAGCCACCGGTGACAACATGTTCCGTGCTTTTGATCAAAACACAGGAAAAATTTTGTGGGAACATGAATTGCCGGGAATGGCAAGTTCCATACCGTCTACCTATGCCGTTGATGGCAAGCAATATGTTGTGGTGTCGGTGAATGGAGAACAAAGAAATAATTTTAAGGGAGGATATATCGCGTTTGGCATTGAGTAAGAGCACTTTTAATTTAGAGAAATGCATTAACGAAGGAGGCACGGAGAAGTGCACAGAGCACCCGTATCCTCTGGTCCCTTTGTGTCTCTAGACTCTGTGGTGAAAATCTTTATTCCACTTAATGACCAGCGCGTATCAAAAACAA